>NZ_VOYW01000045.1:0-22253 GCF_013420085.1 Acinetobacter sp. YH12027 | reverse complement strand
TAATTCAAGTGAATTTGTTTGAAAGAAGAACTTTAAAAGCTTTATTTTCACCCGATAAAATACCCATAAAACAAGAGGAAGCTCAAATGAGCTTCCTCTTGTGAAAAATTGTGGGACAGCAGTGCCCTTGAGGGGGCTTTCTCAAGTCAGACTTATTTTGCGTAAACTGGGAATTTAGCGCAAACAGCAGCAACTTTTTCTTTCACTGCAGCAATCACAGCTTCGTCACCTTTGCTGTCTAGAACGTCAGCGATCCAGCCTGCAAGGTCACGTACTTCAGCTTCGCCAAAACCACGTGTTGTTACAGCAGGAGTACCGATACGGATACCCGAAGTCACGAATGGAGAACGTGGGTCGTTTGGTACTGAGTTTTTGTTCACAGTAATGTGAGCAGCACCTAACCAAGCATCGGCATCTTTACCAGTAATGTCTTGTTTAATTAAAGATAATAAGAACAAATGGTTCTTAGTACCGCCAGAAACAACATCATAACCACGTTCGATTAAAACTTCAGCCATTGCTTGCGCATTCTTAACAACTTGTTGTTGGTAAGCTTTATATTCAGGCGCCATTGCTTCTTTGAAGCAGATCGCTTTAGCCGCTACAGCGTGAACTAAAGGACCACCTTGGTTACCTGGGAATACAGCTGATTGTAATTTTTTCTCGATTTCTTCGTTTGCTTTCGCAAGGATTAAACCAGAACGTGGACCACGAAGTGTTTTATGTGTAGTCGTTGTAGTTACGTCAGCAATTTGTACTGGGCTTGGGTAAACACCAGCAGCAACAAGACCAGCTACGTGAGCCATATCTACGAATAAGTAAGCGCCAACTTTGTCCGCGATATCTCGGAAACGTTGCCAATCAACAACTTGGCTATACGCAGAGAAACCAGCCACGATCATTTTTGGCTTGTGTTCTTCAGCTAAACGTTCAACTTCTTCATAGTTGATTTCGCCAGTTTCTGGGTTCAAACCGTATTGAATTGCGTTGTAAGTTTTACCAGAGAAACTAACTTTAGCACCGTGAGTCAAGTGACCACCGTGAGCCAAGCTCATACCTAAAACTGTATCGCCTGGGTTAAGTAGCGCAAGGTAAACTGCAGAGTTTGCTTGTGAACCAGCGTGTGGTTGAACGTTTGCATAATCAGCACCAAACAATTCTTTAGCACGGTCAATGGCCAATTGTTCGATCACGTCTACATACTCGCAACCGCCGTAGTAGCGTTTACCAGGGTAGCCTTCTGCATATTTGTTAGTAAGTTTTGAACCTTGAGCTTCCATTACTGCAGGTGAACAGTAGTTTTCTGAAGCGATTAACTCAATGTGCGCTTCTTGGCGAGCATCTTCATTCGAGATCGCTTGAGCTAATTCAGGGTCAAATTGAGCAATAGAGGTGTTGGCAAACATTAGCGAGGTCCTATTAAATTAGGGCTTTTAAGCCGTGCTAAGATTGGCGCGTATTGTAGCATGAAGTTTTAGAAATGAGAGAGGGAAGTTTGTGCTGTTTTTAAATAAATAATGCCCGTGTTGAATCTACACGAGCACTATTTAAGTCAAATCAACTTATTGATTTGGCATGAGAGTCTCTACATCTTGCACAAAATTTGCCAGATTATCGGTATAAATACTAATATGATCTGCTGTCTCTTGCTCACGATAGTCAATCGATGTTCCCGGCTTAGCAAGGCTAATCATAAATTTAGTCGCATCTGCTGGAATGGTCTGATCGGCTTTACCTTGATAAATAATGATCGGCGTTTTCACCGCTGTCGTTAAAGGCTGTGAACCTTCACTCATAAATTTTTGGATTGGCTTTAAAGTTAAGAAATCAGACTGCGTGCGTCCATAGTTATCCAAAGTCGTGTTTTGACTCGCATAACTGAGCATGTCATCTTGAATTAACCTGGTTAATTCACCTGAACACACTGTTTCAGCCTGAGGTGCAATCGCAGCCAAATGTCCACTAAATACTTTTGAATAATCCACACTGTTTTTATGCCCTTGCATACCCGCAATAATCTGCGCAGTAAAACTGTCTAAAGGTGCATAAATCATAGTTTGCACGGTTGCAGGTTTACCTACAGCTAACTTCTCGCCTGCGTCAAGAATGAGCGCAAGATTATTTGCAGGTGCTATGGCAATCGTTCCCTTATAATTTAAGTCAGCACGCGATGCGAATTCAGCTGCACCTAATACGGCTTGACCACCTTGAGAATGTCCGATCGAAAGCCAATCCTTCGACACCGTTTTACCTTGACTGGTTAAGTAACTTCGAGCAGCGACAACGGCATCGGTAATCGAAAAGGCTTCACTTTTTAGATTCAGATAAGGATGGTTTTCACGTCCACTAGGTTCCCCTAATCCTTCATAATCGGGTGCCACAACGACATAACCCTTTGCCAATAACATTTGCAATAAGTATTCAGTACCTTGCAAACCTTGTCGGCTCGGAGCGCATTTATCAGCCACACCTGTCGTTCCATGTGCCCAAGCCACAATTTTCCAACCACCTGCCGGAGCAACTGTTTTTGGGGTAAAGACTAAGGCTGTGGCTTGAACAACTTTGCCATCTACTCCTAGCATTTTATAGGTCATCAATCGGCTGTCTGCACTCACAGCAGGCATATTGTCTTGACTATAGGCAGTTGTAGTTACCACTGGATTTTTGATCTGATTGAGATCAGCGTTTGTTTCAGGATTACTAAATTGTTGGTCATTACTATCATTACCGCAGGCTGCTAAAAATAGCGCACTGCTGACAAAAACCGTTAAACGCAGCATTTTCATTCCATGATCCTTTTGTTTGTTGTTTTAAAGTCAATTTTTCATTGAAGATGAATCATTAAATACATGGAACAAACTTTTGTTCAAGCCTAATTTTCAAGCAATTGCTCTTATATTAATTTATCAAATTAATATAACCCGAATCCCGCTTAAGCCAATGATTCCATAATTTGAATTGTTGGTTTATTTTGATGATTAAGTTGATATGCACATAACGATGCGTAAATCCCACTCAGAAATCCATGAATACTACGAGCTTTACTCGTCACTAAATTGTATTGTCCTTTCAATAAGCTGAATAACGTTTCTATCTTATTTCGTTGTCTTAAGTGATATTCATCTGATGCAGATAGTTGGATGGATTGCATGTTTCTTCGATGGTAAGTAATCAAATCAATACCTTGATCTTTTAACCTGCTTTTTAGTTCCCGGCTGATATAACCACGATCTCCATATAGCTTTGCTTCTAAGCCGTCAGCCAATTGCTCAACCATTTTTATGTCAGCTATATGCCCATTTGATAAAGCAGAACAAGCGATTTCACCAAATGGGTTCATCGCAATATGTAGCTTACAGCCATAAAACCAGCCCATCGAGCTTTTACCACGAGATGCTATTTGAGCTAATGATTTATGGCGTTGAATACGTTGATTTTTACAGACTGGCAAAGTCGTTGAATCAATCCACAAATATTGGGTATTTTGACCTTTCATCAGAGCCACATGTAAAGCATGTATTGCTAATTGGTGCATATTGATCAGATGAATCATCCGTTGGTAACATGGTAAGCTTTTAAACAAATGTCTTTTATCTTCTTTTAACCATGTGAAAAAGGCTTTGAAATTGCTGAAATAAGAACATTTATACCAAATGGCAATAAAGCAGATTTCTGAGATCGTCAGATGAGCACGTCTGATTCTCAAAGAATGGCTATTTTGTTTGAGAAAGTTCCAATAAGTTGCTTCAAATTTAAGAAAGAAATCATCAATTACGCAGAATAATTCGGTACTATTGAACATTAGGACTAGAGTTGTGAGTTTTGTGTGGTAACTCAACTGATGGCTCTAGTCTTCTTATTTTCAAGTTTATTTCTTATCCGCGATTCGGGTTAATATAGAACTAAAACTTTGTTTTAGCTCGATATATATTAATAGCATTCAAATACATCAGCCACCCCGATCTCAGAAAAATGGATAAACTTATATTTCTGATCATTGGATACAGATTGGGCTATTTTTCGGAGGTTAAAGCAAAATGTAAAATCAATAAAAATGCTGTACCCCCTGCCAACTACACAAACATATGCACAAAAGTAAACCCGAAAAACCACCATGCCATTGATCGTGAACATACTCTAGTGCTTAATCCACTTAGCGACATTTTTGGATATCACGATGGACAAAAGCCTTTAAAATAAGTCGATTTAGAAGATGGTTTAGCTTTATCCCGCTGTAAAGGTTTTATTTCGGCAGATGCGATAAAAGCAGATTATTTAAACACTGCGCAGCCATCTTCATAATATTCCTACAAATAATCACAGCATGGGTTTGTCAGTGTGGATGTGATCATGTACATTCATAAACATTATTCAACATGCTGGAACTGGACATGCAAGCCATCATTCTCGACACAGAAACCCATACACTAAATGGACAACCCATCGAGATTGCCTATGCTCCAATTCAGGTGGCAGATGCTAAAATTACTTTAGATAAATCTAAAATTTTTGATCAACTTTATCGTTGTGATGAAGCGATTTCTTTTGCAGCAATGGCTGTACATCATATTTTAGAATCAGATCTTGAAGGTCAGCCCCACTACAGCAGTTTTGAGCTTCCAACTGAGACGACATACATCATTGGGCATAATATTGACTATGATATTCGAGCGCTCGAAAAATGCGGTGTAGATAGTTCAAAAATCAAAGCCATTTGTACCCTTGCGCTAGCTCGTCGAGTATGGCCTGATGCAGAAGCGCATAATATTTCTGCCTTGATATATATGATCACCAAAGGCAGTGAAAAAGCCCGTGAAATGATCCGTAAAGCTCACCGCGCAGATATGGATATTATTTTAACTGCCAATATTTTGATGCATATTGTGCATCACTTAAAAATCAACAGCATCGAAGAATTATACGAAGCTTCGGAAGATGCTCGCATTCCTCGCAGTATTAATTTTGGTAAACACCGTGGTACCGCGATTGCTGAATTACCTGCGGACTATGTGCAATGGCTATTACGTCAAGATGACTTAGACCCTTATTTGCGTAAAGCTTTAGAAAATTCTGCCGTCATTACCCTATAAATCATTGATTATTTAATATTTTCTTAATATTACTGTCATTATCACTGCATAGGATTGCCTTAATTCTTTTGAGCTATGGAATTAAGGCATGTTCAACTATCAAAAAACTGAGCTGGGTTTTCAAACATTAAAAGACCGACAGCTCGCATTAAACGCTAGACAACGTCGTCTGCTACTCTTGATTGGTAGTGATGACTTTAACCAAATGCCAGTCCATTATCAGCAGCGCATTGCTGAAGCGACATTGCTCGAGCAACTGATGGAACTCGAGCTGATTCAGCCGATTACAGCACATGATCATCAACGCCTTCAAAGCTCCGATTTTTCTGCTTTTAATCCTCCTAAAATAGCGCCTAGCAATACGTCCGATCTCAATACCTTTAGCCCTGCATCCGATCTCACAGCGCAAAAAAATGTGACTTTTAATGAACATTCAATGCCTACGATGGAAGTTCCTCAGACTCAGACACAGTACGCACTGACGCCCCCCCTACCAATGGATGCGATGAGCTCTACACCCCATCAATTCAAACAAGCCACACCTAAAACTACGACAACGAACAATCCAGTATTGCCAGAAAAAACCGTTGATTTCATCGAGCATGATTTTGATGAGTTACAGAGCTTTATGTGCAGTTACTTACAGCGCTATTGTGGGCTTATGGCAAAAAAATTAATGCTTAATATTCAACAGGCCACGGATATTGCAGACTTAAAAGCCTGTCAAATGCAATGGATCACCTGTCTAAATGAATCCAATATTCAACCTAAACTCTTACAACATGCATTACAGCAAATTAATTACAGTCTAAAAAATCTGCAACAACTGGTTTAACTTAGAGACTTTTCCTCACTTCTCATTCAAAAAACAACTTAATGAGGTGAGTTATTTTTCAAGCATATCAATATAAGAAATTGAATTTTATTAACTTTATTGATTCACTTATTTCTTTTAAGGTTTTAACTGCTGTTTTATACGACCTTCCCCTAATGTCAATCAACAGTAAAAAATCGCAAGAATTAAACCGACCTCCCAGCGTTTGAGCATGTCAATGTCACAACAATTTTGTTTAGAATTTGATTCTTTCGATAATCCAATGCAACTCAGCAAAATTGGCAATTGGGTATTTACCTTCTTAACCTCACAAGACGAATTGCCTAATGTTCAATTGGCCATTACCTATGTCATGCCACGAAAAATTAGTGATGAATTACAGCCTAGACGTGTGGTCATTCAAAATACAGCCATTGAAACAATTTGGCGTATAGAACGAATTGAATGCTTCAACAGCCAAACGAACCAAGAACTCACCTTTACAGCAGCGGAACCTCAAGCTCAATTGGTTTTAAACAGTATCATTGAAGAATTTGCCCGTTACGATGTCCCGCTTGTATTCAAGCCGCTTTAATTAAAAAGCGAATTCCAACTTATTTTTCATAAAGATTTAAGCTGTCTCAATGATTTAACCAAAGTTAGCTAGATAGACATTAAATGAAAAATAATCCATACAGATTAATGTTGCTCAATTCGTATACACTATTCCTGCTCAATAATTTTTGACCATGGATAATAAAAATGAATTTAGCCAATTATTCTAATGATCAGGCACTCATCCTTTTCAACCTATATAGCAGCCTTGAACAATGTCTAGATGCGATTGGACATCTGCACCTTGGACCAAAACTGGTGCTGACCGACCATGATGTATCAAAAGATCATATGATCGTGCAACGCTTTCAAGCTGGGGTTTTAACTCAAGAAATTCAAGTGCGTAAACAAGACGTTGAACTGTCTTCTAGCAACCCGATGACACGCTATCAGTTACTGTCTTATATTTTGAATCAATTTAAAGCAGATCAAACAGCTTAAATTTCAATCTCTAAAAATAAAAAAACTCACCATTAAGGTGAGTTTTTTTATTCATTCAATTTAAGCTTCTAAAAGCTTGTAAATACTGTCCGATTTTTGACTTTCAAAAAGTAGTTCGATACTGGGTAGGATGATTTCACCTGCAATAATGATATGTTCAATGCGATGAAACAGCGCTCTTGAATCTTCTTCTGAAGGATTACGCACCAAAGCTTGTGCTTCATAAACCTGACTAAATTGGTCCTTCACTTTAATATCGATCATCTGTGTCATAGTGACGTCTCTACTTGTTTTAATAATTGAATTTTTTATATCACACCTTTACGCAACAACCTGCTTTGTAAATGTTAGATTTCATGGCAATGTAAACTTATTTTACTTTAGTAAATATATATCAATAACATAGGTTGACTATTTAATTATTGTTTGACAAAAACACTATATTTTCACATTTTGAAAGACATTAAAAAGCCCGCATTGCTGCGGGCTCTATGTTGGAAGGCTAGTGCTGATTTCTTGTCTGTAATATTCAAAAAATATCTTAAATATTACTAAACTCAACGAGCTGTCATTGATCCGTCCAACCTATTAGTAGCGTCTTGGTTATGACCTACTGTGATTTCAATATAGCACTTTTTTATCCCTTGCCAAGGGGGCGTGACACTTCTAAACATTTGATCAAATAAAATACAATTGATATTTTTTCAAAATAAGCGATCATAGCTCTGCCCAATGCTTGTGAAAGATTTAAATAAATAGGCCATTAAAAATAAATTCAACACTATCAATCTATAAACATTCTTTTCTCTTACTTTTAATTCAACCTTTGACAACCCTTGCATTAATTTCTGACTTGAATTTTAAGTCTGATATCCATTTTTAGCATTGCTTAAAATACTAGTAAGTAAGATTGCCGTCTCAAATTAAAATCTAAAACAAAAAAAAGCCCCTGTATCACTACAGGGGCTTTTTTGAATTTGGCGGAAGCGGTGAGATTCGAACTCACGGAGGACTCGCGCCCTCGTCGGTTTTCAAGACCGGTGCATTAAACCGCTCTGCCACGCTTCCATGTGCGCCATAATACGGAGGTTTTATTCATCTGACAAGTAAAAATTACAACTAAACCTTTCAAATGAATATTGTTTCGCCAAATCCTTAAAGTTTAGCCGCGAGCTCCGCACCTTCACGTATTGCGCGTTTCGCATCTAACTCTGCTGCTAGTTTTGCACCACCAATAATATGGTAATTGGCAAGGGTTTTCTCACCCTGTTCGGGCATCAAATGCTTTACCGATTCCTGACCTGCACAAACAACGATCGTATCTACACGTAATAATTGATCATGCCCTACATGTTCAACCCAAAGACCTTCATCAGTAATGGCTTTGTATTGAACACCACGCAGCATACGAACCGCATTTTTCTTTAATTGTGCACGGTGTACCCAGCCTGATGTTTTACCTAACCCTGCACCGAGTGCAGTTGTTTTACGTTGTAATAAATAAATTTCTCGAACAGGAGGTTCGAGCTCAGCAGCCTGCATACCGCCTTCTGTTACGTAGTTTGGATTTGGATCAACACCCCACTCCCGCTGCCAATCCGCTAAAGGCATTGGTTGTGGCTGATGTGGTGGTTTGAGTAAAAATTCAGATACATCAAAGCCAATGCCGCCTGCACCAATCACAGCAACTTTATTCCCCACAGCTGCGCCCTTCAGCACTTCTGCATAAGACAAGACATTCGGTGCATCACTACCTTCAATTTTTAAGCTGCGAGGAACCACACCAGTTGCAATAACAACTTCCTCAAACCCTTCACGTTCAAGTTGCTCACGGTTTACACGCGTGTTTAAACGCAAATCAACACCCGTTTTTTCGATTTGAACTTTAAAGTAGCGAATCGTTTCGTGAAATTCTTCTTTACCGGGAACGACTTTTGCCAAGTTAAATTGACCACCCACCTCTGCACCAGCTTCAAATAAAGTCACGGCATGACCTCGGCTTGCCGCTACCGTTGCAGCAGACATGCCTGCCACGCCACCACCGACGACTGCAATACGCTTCGGTTTTTTGGTTTTTAAATAAACCAATTCTGTTTCATATGCCGCTCGTGGATTGACCAAACACGTCGCACGCTGATTTTTAAAAGTATGATCTAAACAGGCTTGGTTACAGGCAATACACGTATTAATTTCATCGACACGATTGGTCGCAGTTTTATTCACCCAAAATGGATCTGCCAAGAATGGACGTGCCATTTGCACCATATCTGCCTTGCCTGAAGCCAAAATTTCTTCAGCTGTATCTGGCATATTGATACGGTTTGACGCAATGACAGGTATCGCAACATGTTTTTTGACTTCAGCGGTATAATCCACAAATGCCGCACGCGGAACTGAAGTTACAATTGTCGGAATACGTGCTTCATGCCAGCCAATCCCCGTGTTCAACAACGTCACACCTGCTGCTTCCAAAGCTTTGGCAACAGTAATGACTTCAGCCATGGTGTTCCCATCATGGACCAAATCGAGTAATGACAAACGGAAGCAGATAATAAATTTCTCACCCACTTCAGCACGTATCGATTTCACAATATCAACCGCAAGACGCATACGATTTTCAATCTCGCCGCCCCAACGGTCAGTCCGTTGGTTGACATGACGACTTAAAAATTGATTCAGCAAATAGCCTTCTGAACCCATGATTTCAACACCGTCATAGCCCGCTTTTTGAGCTAAGCTTGCGCAGCGTACATAGTCGTCTATCGTGTCTAAAATCTGTTTATCACTCAATTGACGCGGTTTAAAAGGTGAAATCGGAGATTTTATCGGACTCGCTGACACTGCAAAAGGCTGATAGCCATAACGCCCTGCATGCAAGATTTGCATTAAAATTTTGGCACCATGCTTATGCACTGCATGAGTCACCAATCGATGCGGAGCGATATCACCTAAAGTATTCATGGTACCGCCAGCAGGTAACAACCAACCTTGACGGTTTGGCGAAATACCGCCTGTAATAATCAGGCCGACACCACCTTTCGCACGCTCACCAAAATAAGCTGCAAGCTTAGGATAATTATAAAAACGATCTTCCAGCCCACTATGCATGGACCCCATCACGACACGATTTTTAATCGTGGTAAAACCCAAATGTAAAGGTTTTAAAATATTTGCATAGCTAGTCGTTGTCATGCTGAATCCTTATTTTGGCTTTGCAACTTGTTGCATAATACTTTAGCGGTTTTTTTATATTTTGGGATGACAGTTTAGAAAATATTCTTCGCTTTTATGGTCAATACCGCCTGATATATAAATCCTCTAACCATAAAAAAAGCCGTGATATTTCACATCACGGCGTGTTATTTTTAAAAGCATTATTTCCAATGCTTCAGCTTACTGGTTTGCCCAATCCCGACATTAAAGCTATTGGTTGGATCCAACTTTTGATAATGATTTTTTAATGCAGGCTTGGCAACATATAAATGTCCAACATTGTGTTCCGCAGGATATTCAGCACCACGATCATCGAGTAAATGCCACATTGCATGTTCCATTACCAAAGGATCTACACCTTTTTTCACAATATAATCTTGATGAAAAACATGACAGAGAAAATGTCCATAATAGAGTTTATGGATAATTTGCTCATCCATGGCTTTCGGCAAAGTTTCTACCCACTCTCGATCATTGCGACGTAGCGCAATATCCAGCGCAACAATATCTTCCACTTCCGAACGATGCGTATCACGATAACGAATTGCAGCACCTGCCACCGCAAAACGGTGTAAAAATGCTTTACGCCCTTCTTCGTCTGTGCATTTAAAATAATTGCCTGCCGTTTTATCTAAAAAATACGTTTTCAAATACGCATCAACTTGATCAACATCCTGATTTTCAATACGAATCATCAAATGATGTTCATATAAATCACGGAAGGCATTCATCCGTTTCGGCAAATGATTCGGCAAAAATTTTGTCACTAGCTGCAAGACTTTATCTGACAAACCTCGCAAGCCCAGTTTTTCTAAATAGCCATCGACTTTATCTTTCATGGCAAAAGCAGCTGGAACTTTTGCCGTGCCAAATTTTTCAATAAATACAAAAGAATCTTTGCCGTACTCAGCCCCAATGTCATATGCCACGCGATGAATGTACTCACCTGCAATCGGCAAGCGCGGCAAATCTTTTAGTAAAAAACGGCGAATTTCCGTCAAATCATCATGTGAATTGGTTCCTACATAAAACACCTGACTTGGAATCTTTTCAAAGGTATCTAAACGTACGGCAAAGACACACACTTTACCCGCTGAACCCGATGCTTCAAATAAGCGGCTTGGATCAGCATTGAAACGTGCAGGCGTATTTTCATCAACTTGTTTAACGTCATGTGAATAGCGCTGATCAGAGGCACAGCAACTTGAATTATTCACAATGTCATTGATTTGATAATTTTTATTTTCCAACGCTGTGAGGATTTCTTCAGGCGTATTGCCAAGATTGATACCTAAATGATTGACCAACTCTAAGTCACCTGACTCATTCACTCGTGCATACAGTGCAAGCTCTGTATAGGCAGGACCGCGGCGCACCAAAGCACCCCCTGAGTTATTACAGACGCCACCCAAAACCGATGCCCCAATACAAGAAGAACCAATCACCGAATGAGGTTCACGATTGAATTGCGCCAAATCTTTTTCAAGCTTGTCTAATGTCGCACCCGGTAGACAAATGACTTGTTGACCATTATTAATCACCTGAATGCCAACCAAACGACGCGTGCTGATCAGAACCACAGGACGGTCATAGTCATCGCCAAAAGGCGTTGAACCACCGGTCAAACCTGTATTGGCTGCTTGCATAATCACAATACAATCTGCATCAACAGCCGCTTGTAGTACTTGCCACTGTTCCAGTAATGACCCTGGTGCAACAACAGCCAGTACTTTCCCTGCACCGTAACGACGACCTTGGCGGTATAAACGTGTGTCTTTATCGTCAGTTAAAACGTGTTGTTTACCCACAATAGTGATGAGTTTTTGAATAGTTTGCTGTGAATCTGAATGGGGTTGCATATTGGTTATCCTATGGATGAATGCTTATACAGTTCAGGCTTTAAAGCATTCATAACGGCGGAGTAATTTCAGTTTTGTTTATATTTAGGAATTAACCTTCGGTTCGACCTACTTTTCTTTTGGGAAAAGTAGGCAAAACCATTGTCATCTGCAAAACTCGTCAAATACTTTCTGATAAATATTATCTTCGCAGAAACATTACTTTAAATATGTAAGTCTGCCTCGAACAATTGCAGATGACATTTACGCGTATCAAAGTTAACGGCTAAGCCAATTCGCGCTCTAAACGAACCAAGCAATCTTCTGTAATATCTGCAATGGTTTTCGCGCCCGTTAAAGTCATGGCAACACGCATTTCTTTATCAATCAGTTCTAAAAGATTTGAAACGCCCGCTCCACCCGCAGCACCTAATGCGTAAACAAAAGCACGACCGAGCATACAGGTGTCCGCACCCAACGCCAGCATACGTACCACGTCTAAACCATTACGAATACCCGAATCCGCGAGGATTTTAATATCACCCTTGACTGCATCTGCAATTGGTGGAAGCGCACGTGCAGAAGATAAAACGCCATCCAGCTGACGACCACCGTGGTTTGACACCACAATCCCATCTGCACCGAAACGCACTGCATCTTTGGCATCTTCAGGATCCAAAATTCCTTTAATGACCATCGGGCCATCCCAAAATTCACGAATCCACTCAAGATCTTTCCATGAAATTGATGGGTCAAAGTTATTACCCAACCAGCCGATATAATCTTCTAAACCTGTTGGTTTGCCCAAGTATTTTGAAATATTCCCTAAGTCATGCGGACGACCTAATAAACCCACATTCCACGCCCAGTGTGGGTGGAAACACGACTGCATATAACGGCGCACTGCTGCATTTGGCCCGCTCATCCCTGAGTGCGCATCACGGTAACGTGCGCCCGGAACAGGCATATCCACGGTAAACACCAGAGTTGAACAGCCTGCTGCTTTGGCACGTTCTAAGGCATTTTTCATAAAGCCACGGTCACGTAGCACATATAACTGAAACCACATGGGACGCTGAATCGCTGGCGCCACTTCTTCAATTGGACAAACTGAAACGGTAGACAGCGTAAATGGAATGCCCTTTTTATCTGCGGCTACTGCTGCTTGAACTTCGCCGCGGCGTGCATACATCCCGGTTAAACCCACAGGTGATAAAGCCACAGGCATCGATAAGGTTTCATTAAACAGTTGGGTTTCTAGACTCAGCTGTGACATGTCATTCAGCACACGTTGACGCAACGCTATTTTTGATAAATCTTCTACATTACGCTTTAAGGTATATTCGGCATACGCCCCGCCATCGATGTAATGAAATAAAAATGGCGGTAAACGACGACGTGCCGCTTCACGATAGTCATTGGCAGAAGAAATAATCATGCTTATATCCTGTTTAATCGACTGGCACGCTGACGACGAGCTTCTTCTTCATCAATCATGCGCACCTGTTGTACTACAAACTCAATGTGTCCACAGACTGCTTTACGTGCAGCTTCAGGATCACGACGTTCAATTGCATTCATGACTTGGAAGTGCTGATCATGCAATTGATCAAATCGGTGTGCTTCGCTATAAACTTTTCGACGACCTAAAACGACATTAAATTGCAACAGATCAAATAGACCACGCATCATCTGAATCAACACTAAATTATGTGATGCTTCAGCAATTGCTAAATGAAATTTGGCATCTGCACGCGCTGCTTCATCGTCATTGCCTAAAGCCTGAAAATGATTGATCTGATCATAATAATGTCGGATATGTGCCAAGTCCTCTGCTGTAGCACGTTGTGCCGCATACCATGCAGTACCACCTTCTAAAATAATGCGCGCCTCTTGCACATCAAAACGGTAGGCAGGGTCTTCACTAATCAAACTGCTGATGGGCTGCACAATTTGATAACTCGACCAAGTCGCTGGTAATTGCTTTAAAAAAGTCCCCGCACCCACTTTACTGACCAACACGCCCATGCTAGTCAATTGAGAAATCGCCTCGCGTAAAGAGGTGCGTGAGACGCCAAGTTGTTCACACAATTTCCGTTCAGCAGGCAGACGATCTCCAACTTGCATATTGCTTTGTTCAATCAATACACGAAGACTTTGAACAGTTTTATCAGAGACTTTCATCTGCTTTCCTTAACGTTGTTACACAATTCGTGTTATGGAATCATCCAAGGGAACACATAAGCTTGTAGGGTGATTAAAATCCCCATCATGATTGTGAACGTTATACTGTGTTTTACGGTAAAACGGAATAAATCCGACTCTTTACCTACCAACCCGACTGCCGCACATGCAATTGCAATTGACTGTGGTGAAATCATTTTCCCTGTCACACCGCCACTGGTATTAGCAGCAACGAGTAATACTTCTGGCACACCGATTTGTTGTGCAGTAGTCGCCTGCAATGCTGCAAATAGCGCATTGGCTGACGTATCTGAACCCGTGAGGAATACACCAAGCCATCCTAAAAATGGCGAGAAGAAGGTAAAGGCTTGGCCTGTATGCGCAAGTGCCAATGCCAATGTTGCCGACATCCCTGAATAGTTGGCGATAAATGCAAAAGCCAAGACCATCCCAATCGAATAAATTGGAATTTTTAATTCATTAATGGTTTCACCAAAGGTCACAATTGCGTCTTTCGGCTTCATTTTTAAGAAAATAATGGTAATGATCGCAGCGATGACAATTGCCGTACCTGTTGCCGAAAACCAGTCAAATTTATAGATGGCATCGTAGTCCTTCATTTCAGGTACGACTGGCGGCATCTTTTGAACCAATTGATGTAAAAATGGCACTTTGATGGAAATAACCAAATCATGTAAGGCACCGTCTTTAGTAAATAAATCCTTAAACGGTTTAATACTCCAGATCGTGACCATCACCGTTAAGATCGCAAATGGTGACCACGCTTTTGCAATTTGCCCCAAGCTATATTTTTGCTGTTTTTGTGCAGCAACATCTTCACTCATCGTCGCATCTTGATCTGCAAAGCGGAAAATATGTTTAGGCTGCCAATATTTAAATAAAATCGTTAATGACACTAAAGAGGCAATCGCCGCGGTAATATCGGGTAATTCAGGACCGACAAAGTTCGACGTTAGATACTGTGCAATCGCAAAGCTACTCGCGCCAACCACAACTGCAGGCCAAGTTTCCTTCACACCGCGCCAACCATCCATAATCGCCATAATCCAAAACAGTACAATCGGTACCATAAATGGCAACTGTCGACCAACCATCTGACTGATTTCCATCGTATCAACACCAGACACTTGCCCAGCAACGATAATTGGAATACCCATCGCACCAAAAGCCACTGGCGCTGTATTTACAATCAGACAAAGACCTGCCGCATATAAGGGTTTAAAGCCTAAACCTACCAATAGTGCTGCAGTAATCGCCACAGGAGCACCAAAGCCCGCCGCACCTTCGAGGAAAGTACCGAAAGCAAAGCCAACTAACAGCATCTGTAATCGTTGATCTTCAGTAATGGAAAGAATCGAAGAACGGATGATGTCAAACTGCCCTGTTTTGACTGAGATTTTATACAGGAACACCGCACCAATAATGATCCATGCTATCGGCCATAAACCGTAGAAAAAACCGTAGACCATCGAAGCCAATGCCATAAGCGCAGGCATGTCATAGGCAAATAAAGACACCAAAAGTGCCAGTACAACGGTGATCGTACCTGCCACACTGCCTTTTAAACGAAATACAGCAAGCGCCAAGAAAAAAAAGATAATCGGAATGAGCGCAATTAAACTTGATATCCATATATTCCCCATTGGGTCATATATTTGCTGCCATTGAAGCATTGTCATCTCCTTGAAATGCTTACTAAGATTTAATTATTGAGCAATATCAGCATGTGGTCTTTTCACATTGGTATGACCAATATAAAAATCAAAGACATAAAAACTCATACTATTGCTGAAATACTCCGCAATTTTTAATTATTTCAACTCAATCATTCAAGCTTTTCTTGTTTTTGGTATGACCAATATAAAATACAAAAACATTATTTTTCCGTTTAAAAACCTCCATATCAACTTTTAAATATCTGTTTTGTATTTATTATTTACAACTAAACTTTATAAAATATACTTTAGTCTAATAACCACGCTTTGTTTGACCTCAGTCTCATTTCAATGAAAAGTATAAAAACCAAATCAACACCATATTGGTATGACCATTTATTTAAATCAAATAGATTTCTTTATATGTGCAACCTATTTCTTTCAGAAAATGCCTTTTCCGCCCGCAAAAACTGGATGAAGTATTCATCAATAGATTTCAACGATCATTTTTTTCTACCTCATCGCTTGTATCTCATGATTTTTTAGAAAAACCCTGCAGAAAAGTGCTACAATCGGGCACATATATGTATTCTTTCAGGCCACCCATTCTCGGTGCCTATATTTATATCGTTAGGATTAACAATGACTGATAATGCAACTATCTTGCAGAATGTCCCAGTTGGCAAAAAAGTTGGTATTGCCTTCTCTGGTGGTCTAGATACTTCAGCTGCGCTTTTGTGGATGAAACAAAAAGGTGCAGAACCTTATGCTTACACAGCAAACTTAGGTCAACCTGATGAAGACGACTACGATGCGATTCCAAAAAAAGCGGAGGCGTATGGCGCAGTTAAAGCTCGCTTAGTTGATTGTCGTTTACAACTTGCTTTAGAAGGTATTGCGGCTATTCAATGTGGCGCTTTCCACATTTCAACTGGTGGTATGCCTTATTTCAACACGACTCCTCTTGGTCGTGCAGTTACAGGTACGATGCTTGTAACCGCAATGAAAGAAGATGACGTAAACATCTGGGGTGACGGTTCGACTTATAAAGGTAACGACATTGAACGTTTCTACCGTTATGGTCTATTGACTAACCCAGCACTTAAAATTTACAAACCGTGGTTAGACCAAACCTTTATTGACGAATTAGGTGGCCGTGCAGAAATGTCACAGTTCCTAATCGACAACGGTTTTGACTATAAAATGTCAAAAGAGAAAGCGTACTCAACTGACTCAAACATGTTAGGTGCGACTCACGAAGCAAAAGATCTTGAATACCTTAATGCGGGTATCAAAATCGTAGACCCAATCATGGGCGTTGCTTTCTGGAAAGATGACGTAGAAGTTAAAGCTGAAGAAGTTTCTGTAACTTTCGAAGAAGGCTTCCCTGTTGCATTAAACGGCAAACGCATCGAAAACCCTGTTGAGTTCATTCTTGAAGCTAACCGTATCGGTGGTCGTCACGGTCTAGGTATGTCAGACCAAATCGAAAACCGTATCATTGAAGCAAAATCTCGTGGTATTTACGAAGCTCCGGGTATGGCGCTTCTTCACATCGCTTATGAGCGTCTTGTGACTGGTATTCATAACGAAGACACCATCGAACAATACCGTATTAACGGTCTGCGTTTAGGTCGTCTTCTTTACCAAGGTCGTTGGTTCGATTCTCAATCATTAATGCTTCGTGAAACTGCGCAGCGTTGGGTTGCTAAAGCAATCACTGGTACTGTGACTTTAGAACTTCGTCGTGGTAATGACTACACTATTCTAAACACTGAATCTCCTAACCTCACTTATGAAGCTGAGCGTTTAACTATGGAGAAAGGTGACTCTATGTTTAGCCCTGCTGACCGTATCGGTCAATTGACTATGCGTAACTTGGATATCACAGATACTCGCGCTAAATTAGGTATCTACACAAACTCTGGCTTACTTGCAGTAGGTACAGGTTCTGCAGTGCCTCAATTAAAAGACAAAAACAAATAAGATTTGTTGAGTCATAAAAAACCGCGCATTTTGCGCGGTTTTTTATTGCCGATTTCAGAGAAGTTCTCAATTTTATTAAACATTAAGCCACATGTGCTGAACGAATCGACTGATAGTAAATTTGATTCCGGCCTAATTGTTTCGCACGATACAACGCCTGATCGGCAATATTTAACAGTTCATCCTTCGTCATATTTTCAGCACGATATACCGTAATACCCAAACTAATAGTGACGTGATTTGAAACCTGTGATTTGGCATGTGGAATTTCTAAACGATCGATTGCTTTATAAATATTTGACGCTACCGCATAAGCACCATGCGCATCGGTTTCAGGCAATAAAACCACAAATTCTTCACCACCATATCGCGCTACAAAATCCATATGTCGAATGGCATTTTTAATGGTTTTGGCAATGGTTGAAATTACATCATCGCCTTTTTGATGACCGTAGAAATCGTTATAGTTTTTAAAATGATCAACATCGATAAATAGCACAGCAAGCGAGGTGTTATTACGTCGAGATTGCTCATAAAAGGTATCAAGCATTTCATCAAAAGTACGTCGGTTTGAAATCTTGGTTAATTCATCATGCTGACTTAAATGTAAAAGCTCTGTGGTATGAATACGATGGATTTTTTCACTAATATCCGCGCGCAGCATATTCAAAAAAATCATCCTTTCACGCGCACAGAGCATCTTACTGATTGCAAAACCCAATACACAGCTTCCAATCAGTACACGCCCCAACACCATCATATCAAATTTCACTTCTAATGAAAAAAGCATCAACATGGTGACCACAGCAGCCAACAAGCCAGACATCAACATTTGGACCGGTTTCACCCCCGTCAAAATGTAGCTCAAGATGTAAATCATACAAAGGATCATCATGGCCTGATGTTTAAGTGCTTCGGTATACACGGTCATGGTGAGCCAAGACATTGTAATAACTGCCCAGAACACCACAAACATACTGGCATGTGAAAAATAAGGTTTCAGACGGTCGTAACGGGCAAAGGCATATAAAGTCAAAAGACACAGCGCACCATTGAGCTGTCCGACCAAACAATGAATAAAATCATGCACAAAATGCTGTTGATCAATAATCCAATAATCTCCAGGAATGATCAGCATGGTCAGCACAAAGTAGATCAACACCCCCATCCAAAAAAAATGACGTATGTTGGTTTGCGCACGATCGAGGTTTAAAGTCCAAAATTGCGTTTCCAGTTTTTTAGGAAACATTTCCCCTACACGACGAGTTTGCCGTGTAATCAGTTCCTCTATTTTTTCTTTATCGTATTGCAACTTTGCAAGGTTATACTTGTATTCCATTTCCAAGCATTTATCTAATTCTTTTAGTCATTTAAAAATACCACAGTTTTATTCTTAATTTATATCTGTTCAGTCATTTGTACAGAAATCTCGTTACCATTTTCACATTATTTGCATTATCATTTGTTTTATTTCCAAGCTTGGAATCGCTGTGAACACGATTACTCTTCTTCAGCCAGATGATTGGCATGCACATTTACGTGACGGTCTAGCCCTAAAGCGTACAGTTCCTGATTTAGCACAACAATTCTCTCGCGCGATTTGTATGCCAAACACCGTACCACCGGTAAAAACCGTTGAAGAAGCAAATGCATACCGTGAACGTATCATGGCACATGTTCCTGAAGGTGTTCACTTTGACCCGCGTATGGTGCTCTATTTCACAGACAACACCCCAGCGAGTGAAGTTAAAAAAATTAAAGAATCTGAGCATGTTAATGCCATCAAACTTTATCCAGCAGGTGCAACCACGAATTCGGACAGTGGTGTCAGTGACATTAGTAAAGTCTATGGTGTAATTGAGCAACTCGAAGAACATCAAGTGCCATTACTGTTACATGGTGAAGTTACGCACAACCATGTCGATATTTTTGACCGTGAAAAACGTTTCCTAGATGAAGTGCTATCTCCACTGTTAAAACAGTTCCCTAAATTAAAATTGGTGCTAGAACACATCACTACTAGTGAAGCTGCGCATTTTGTATTAGAACAAGACCGTAATGTCGCTGCGACAATCACACCGCAACATTTATTGTTTAACCGTAATGATATGTTGGTGGGTGGTATTAAACCGCATTTCTATTGCTTACCGATTTTAAAACGTCAAACCCATCAGCAAACTTTGCTCGAAGTCGCGACCAGTGCGAACCCTAAATTTTTCTTAGGTACAGACAGTGCGCCGCACTCAAAAAATGCTAAAGAAAATGCATGTGGCTGTGCAGGATGTTATAGTGCACCAACAGCAATTGAGCTATACGCTCAAGCATTTGATCAAGTCGGTAAAATCGACCGTTTAGAAGGTTTTGCAAGCCATTTTGGTGCAGACTTCTACGGACTCCCTCGAAATACCAATACCATTACTTTGGTAAAAGAAGATCAAGTGATCCCTGAAAGTTTAGACTATTTGGATGGCGAAAAAATTATTCCGTTGTATGCGGGTAAGACCATCCAATGGAGAAAAGTGTGACAGATGAAACTCGACCAGTCATTGGTCAACGTTTCCGTGGATTCCTACCTGTTGTTGTCGATGTCGAAACAGCAGGTTTTAATTCACAGACCGATGCCTTACTGGAAATTGCAGCGATTCCTATTGTGTATGATGCAGAAGGTAATTTTGTACCGGGTGAAGCCCACCATGCACATATCAATCCGTTTGAAGGTGCCAACCTTGACCGTCGCTCACTGGATTTTATTGGTGTAGATCCATTTAATCCGATGCGTATGGCCATGGCTGAAGATGAGAAATCAGCATTAAAACGTATTTTTAAGTCAGTGAATGAAGTACGTCGCCAACAGAACTGCACACACGCGGTTTTAGTTGGTCATAATGCCCATTTTGACTTAGGTTTTGTACAGGCAGCGATTGCACGTACAGGGACAAAAAATCAAAATCCTTTCCATAGTTTTTCCGTATTCGATACAGTGACTTTGAGCGCTGTAATGTTTGGACAAACTGTGCTGGCAAAATCATGTATTCAGGCAGGTATTGAGTTTGATGGCAAAGAAGCACACTCTGCACTTTACGATACTCAGAAGACCGCTGAACTGTTCTGTTATATTTTGAACAAACTCGGCCCTCACCTACTTGACACTATGATGGCGGATCAATAAGATACCGCCATCTTCTAAACGTCCCTATCGTCTAGAGGCCTAGGACATCGCCCTTTCACGGCGGTAACCGGGGTTCGAATCCCCGTAGGGACGCCAATTCTTATTCAGACTTTCTCCAAGCTGATTATTCAAGTCTATTGAATACACATCACCATCTCTTCTGATTATTCAAAATTTTCATTGAATTCGCTGTGTATTAAAAAATCACTTATTGCAAATAATTCTCATTTCTATTGATTATTTTTATAAAGTTAATGATAATCACTATCGTTTTTATCTGCATAATTGTTGACAGCCATGCGCTTTGCCTATTCTCCCCTCAATCTCGCAATTTTGACTGCTTTAGCATCTCAAGCTTATGCTAATGAAATTGATACAACTCAATTTATTCAAAGCAATAATCTCAAAATGTCGCCGATTGAAGTTGAAGTCAAAGCCAAGCCAGAAGTAGGTACAACCGTCTACTCCAAAGAAGATTTAGAAAAAACGCCGAATAGTTCGAAAAATATCACAGACTTTTTAAAAGTTAATCCAAATGTGCAGTTTAGCCGTGAACAACGTTCTGCAGATTCACAGGCTGAGCTACGACCATCCGAGATATCTATTAATGGCGCGCAAACTTACCGAAATAAATTTGTAATTAACGGCGTCAATACCACCAATAACCTTGACCCTCTGGCAAGCGGCAACTCCTATTCAGGCAAGCTTGATGGTGGCTCACAAGGGATGGCCCTAAATACCGATTTAATTTGTAAATTAGAATTGATCGATAGTAATGTTTCTGCAGCATACGGCGAATTTACAGGTGGTGTAGTTAATGCTGAAACTTGTACCCCAAATACTGAAATTGGCAAAATCCACGGCTCCGTTACTTACGACTACACGGAAAGTGATTGGTCACGTTATCATTTTACCGATGAAGAAGAAGCTGCAGAGTTTGAAGATCCAACATCATCAAATAATAAAGAATATAAAAAACACGGCTTAAGCCTGAATCTATACTGAACCGTACCGGGTTTGTCGGAGACTTTTTTATTTAAGTTAGGCCACCTGACCTAACGGGTTAATCTTATCATAGTACATTGCTTCAAACTCAAAAGGTGATACATAACCCAGTGCACTGTGTACACGCTCTTTATTGAACCAATCTACCCAGTTTAGTGTCGCAAGTTGTACATCCGCTAAACCTTGCCAATCCGCTTTTAAATATTCAATCACCTCTGTTTT
>NZ_VOYW01000044.1:0-23042 GCF_013420085.1 Acinetobacter sp. YH12027 | reverse complement strand
ATGAAATACGGTATTCTGATGTGACAAAACCTGAATCCTGGTCGTTAAAGTGTTTGTTTGCACTCATATTTTAACTGTTAGGACTCAGGTTTTTTTATTTAAAGCAAACTATGGGACAGCAGTGCCCATTAGGTCGCTTTTTAATGCCAAGATTTTTATGCCAAAAAGTTCTGAACTCGCATTAGTCATACATCGGTCTGTTGTCATTGACACGAATTAAACCTTTAATCGCGCGGTACACAATCCATAACCAAGACAGTCCGATCACCGTGACGCAGAAGGTACTTGCTCCCAGTGCCACCCCTGCAAAGGCATTAGCATTATTGCCAGTAAAGAACAGAAAAATAAAAGGCACGAAAGCAATGATGTTCCAAATGAGATACCACCAAAACGTACGAATCTGCCAAGTAAAATGGCTTTCAAAAATCGTACCACGCACATCACTGCGTTTGACGTAATTGATAATCAGCGCGAGGACCGCAAGCAAGCCGGCAGAAAAAATCGCCACAATATAAAGAATATACAAAATAATCGTGAGCAGGCGGTTTGGATCTTTATCAATGGAATAATTCATTTCGCTCTCCGTCATGATGATTTTTCGGATCATTCCACCCTAGATATGCAGGATATTAAATGGTGAAATTAGCCATAAAATCAGTAATATGTTAAAGGCTATGGTACAGAAATATATTTTTCGAAACGGTTGTTTTTGTGTTTTATGCCGCAAACGTTGCTGAGCTAGCCATGCCGCCGGCCACCCACCTAAAAAAGACAAAAGATGCAGTGTATTTTCTGGCACGCGTCGGTTCCCCATTTGCGCAGCTTCTTTATCTTGCGCATAGAACCAATAGGTCAGGACATTGATAATACTCACAAAAAGCAGCACCATGCCACTGAGTAAACCCGCCACAGACAAACCCGCCAAGGCGAGGATATACATGATGCACAAGATTTGCATCGGCTCTGCCTGACGCGGCATCTGCACCACATTTTTTTTATTGGGTCGTTGTGCAGCTTTGGTTTGTGAGGCTTTTAAATAATGCACTTGCTGCGCACGAAAGCGTCCGCGTTCATCTAAGATCACAGCATAATCCAACGCGCAGCCCACGATTGGTCGTGGGCCGGGACGGGAAAAGTCTTTAATGTGCAAAAATACGCGATCTTTGGTGCTATCGTTCGGTTGAATGAAGCCGTAGCCCTTGTCATCAAACCATTCTACTAAGCGTCCTTGATCACGCATGCTTTTCCCTCTCGTTGTTTTTAAAATTTATGCTGTGACGAATTTTAATCGTTCAATCAGCATATTACGCATTTCAGCAGGGTTTTTCTGCAAAATATCATCCCCTGTACGGCCTTCTGCAGCATTTTTCTGTGCCACCTGTAAACGCATCATCCAGAAACGACCCGCCGCCATTGCCAAATATAACTCTAGACATGATTTTTCATCTGCGGTTAATGGGCGCACGCTTTCATATGCATTTAAAAAGGCAATGGCTTTGTCTTCATTCAAATGCACATCCGGATATTCAGTACAGAAGTCATTTAAAGTAATAGCAATATCAAACAAGAGTTCGTCTTTATTTAACTCATAAAAGTCTAAAATACCGTTGAGTTGATCGCCTTCAAATAGAGTATTGTCACGGAACAGATCAGAATGAATAAAACCGGCAGGACGGTCTGGATACATCGCCGTTAAGATGTCATATAAGCCCAACAGATTGTTGAGCAACGTGGTATCTGCTTCATTTAATGTTGGACGAATATCGCGCGAAACTTGTAACCAATAAGCATGATCACGATATTCTGCACGTTCCAAAGGGAAGTCTTGTAGAGCCACATGCATTTTCGCTTGGGCTACAGCAATCGCTTCTGCTTGCGCTAAGCTCGCAGGCATGGGATGTTGACCTTGCATGCGTGGCGCAATCTGTGCAGGTTTATCCTTTAAGCTATGAATCGCTTTACCCGAATGATTCAGCGGTACAGGCACAGCTAGACCAGCCTGCCCCAAATGTTCAAGTACAGGGACCAGTTCCCCTGCACCTTGCTCGTCCATCTCTTCAAAAACAGTTAATACATACTGCGTGCCATTTTCGCAAACAATAAAATAGTTGGTATTTTGAATACCGCCTTGAATCGGAATCAGGTCAATCACCTCCAGTCCATAAGGTGCTGCAAAATCCTGAACTTCCTTTAAAGTCAAAGTGGTATAAACCGACATAGAAAACCTGCGAAAAAACTTACATATTTTTGATAGAATAACCGCTCCGACTACTAAGGTGTAGCATCTAAGTCGCGAAGTTTCATAATCGGCTGTTATTTTTGGAAAAAATTATGCTTGCTAAACGTATTATTCCTTGCCTCGACGTGGACAACGGTCGTGTAGTGAAAGGTGTTCAATTTCTTGATATTCGTGATGCAGGCGATCCAGTTGAAGTTGCACGCCGTTATAACGAACAAGGTGCGGACGAAATTACCTTCTTAGACATTACCGCAACCTCAAATGGTCGTGATACCACTTACCGTACGGTAGAGCGTATGGCTGAGTCTGTATTTGTGCCATTAACAGTCGGTGGTGGCGTGCGTAAAGTAGAAGATATCCGCCTGTTATTAAATGCGGGTGCGGACAAAGTTTCGATTAACTCTGCGGCTATTTATAACCCTGAATTTGTACAAGAAGCCTCTCAGCGTTTTGGCGCACAGTGTATTGTGGTTGCTATTGATGCGAAAAAAACCGGCGATAATAAATGGGAAATTTTCACCCACGGTGGTCGTAAAGAAACCGGTATCGATGCCATCGAATGGGCGGTAAAAATGGCGGACTTCGGTGCAGGTGAATTACTCATCACATCGATGGATGCTGATGGAACCAAAGCTGGTTATGACATTGAACTGATGCGTAATATTAATGACCGTGTGACCATTCCAACCATTGCTTCTGGTGGTGTCGGTAATCTACAACATTTGGCCGATGGTATTTTAAAAGGCGGTGCAGATGCGGTGCTTGCAGCCTCTATTTTCCACTTTGGTCAACACACCATTCCTGAAGCGAAAAAATATCTAGCAGAACAAGGTATTGAAATGCGCCTTTAATTGATTCATTTTCAATGAAGATTGAAGAAGAGCGATGATTCGCTCTTTTTTTTGCCTTGTTGCTTTGATGCCACGTCATTGACGTTGTAGCAGAGCATCGTCCATAAAATTCATTTACTATAGACATAAAAAAAGGAGCCTTGTCGGCTCCTATAAACCAAGAAAAACTACAGCACTTGGTCTGATACTTAAAACAAATGAAAAAATATACATAGCAACTTCATCAATCAACTCGTCGTGTACAAGCCTTTTGATCATTTAAATATAGGGCATTTGCACTGCATTTGATTGACAGTAGATTCATAATTTATTGACAAATTGCGACAATTCAATTGAATGGCAACGCTTGTTGTCAAAACGCACAGTGCATTCATATTAGACCGTTTCAAGAAGTGCAACTGGCTTTTCACGCTCAGCGACCCACTTTGCAGGAAATACCCGATTCACCCAGTGTGACAATGATTTAGCAATCGCTGTCGGTAGTAACACACCTAGTGGATTCTGTTCCTGTAATTTTGCCGATGAGATCACCCGAGTCCCTAAAATATAATCAAACCACGGCTTAGTCACACACCAGTTGGCATCCTGATTTGAATTCATATGGTGGTCATAGTGCCATGGAATCTTTTTCATCGCCCACTCTGGCTCAAGATGTGCGCGACGATGGATATAATAATAATTCCCTGCGCAATACAGCACAGACAAACTCATTCCTTTGGAAATGGGATAAAACAGCGGGACAAATACGGCGGAAACTACCACCAGTGACAATATTTCATTTTTCGTGCGCCAGTTCTGTACACCTTCAACATAGCCATGATCATGAAAATCTGTTTTTCGAACTTCACGATGATGTTTCCAATGTGATTTCATGCTTTTCGGTACTGGACTAAAACGTGGCTTGCCTGACCGATGTGTCCCATGCAAAACATATTTATGCGCGACCCATTCAAAGGCATTGGCGACGACCAACCCTGCAATAAAACCTTTTAACATGACCAATATCTCCTTTTCTTAGCTCCACTATAGGTAATGAAGAGGGCTAGATATTGACCGTTTTTTTTAATATTATTGACAAAACACGACAAAATTTAGAATTAAAAAAATATGCAACAACTCAAGGACTATACAGGATCGGTCTATGGAGGACTGGGCCATTTGCTCTATGCTTATCACCAAGCTCAAGGCATTGCTATTCCTGAAAAACTGAATAAAGTTCAAAACTTAGAACGTTTTGATTATGCCGTTTGGCGTGATTTATTGATGGATTTAGATCAAAAGATCCAAAAGCCAGCGCTGGGTTTAGAAATTGCAGAACATGTCCAACCCAAACATATTGGCATCATTGCGTATATTGCCCTGTCCTGTGAAAACTTAGGCGAAGCGCTGCTCCGCTACCATGATTTTCATCGCTTAATCTTCGATGGCAGTCCATTGCTGATTGATATTCAAAATGATTTTTTCTCCATCGGTTGGAATGATTTACCCATGAATATGGCCAATCAATTGACCGATGAAATTGCGATTGCCTTAATGCTGCAGTTTCTAAAATTATTCATGCGTTTTGAAGATATCAATTTACACGAAGTACATTTTCATAATCCTGCACCAAAAAATGTCGCTCAGTATGAACAATATTTTCGCTGCAAAGTTCGTTTTTCCCAAGAAAAGTCGAAGGTTATTGTTCCCATTCAAGAACTGTCTCGCCCCTTTTCCCAAGGCGATCAGACCTTACAAAAACTGTTAATGCAACAGGCACAGTCTTTATTAGAAAAACTGCCGAATACCACGCAAATCGACCAACGCTTACAGCAAGCCATCTTAATGGGTTTGCAAAAAAAACAGTTCCAAATTGAACATGTCGCTACGCAACTCAATCTTTCCGTCCGACAATTACAACGCCATTTACAACAACAAGGCAGCACCTATCAGCAACGTATGCAGGAAGTCCGTTGCATGATGGCTGAAGAATTTTTAAGAGACCCGCATTTAAGTTTGCAGGAAATTGCGCTACTGCTGGGTTATTCAGAACAGAGTGCGTTTCAACGTGCTTTTAAACAATGGCGAAATTTAACCCCACAGCAATGGCGCTTATCGCAAATTGAAGCATCAAGTTAAAAATGTGATGCAGTTGTCATTTTATATATTGTGATTTTCAGCAAAATCTATTAAATCTATGCATATTCAATAAATGAATAAAACAACACTTCACAACTAGATTGCACTCATGCTGAGTGAAAGATTGAAAATCTATTCCAAATGACAAAAACAAATGGAGTTTTAAATGAATAAATATTTAGCAGAACTGATTGGTACGTTTTGGCTGGTCTTTGGTGGTTGTGGTAGTGCGGTCTTGGCTGCGGCCTTTCCTGAGCTTGGCATTGGCTGCGGCCTTTCCTGAGCTTGGCATTGGCTTCGCAGGCGTGGCACTGGCCTTCGGTTTAACGGTATTAACGGCTGCTTATGCGCTGGGTCATATCTCAGGGGGACATTTTAACCCTGCCGTGAGTATCGGCTTGTGGGCCGGTGGTCGTTTTGAAGCCAAAGAACTAGCGCCCTATATTATTTCTCAATTGCTGGGTGCAACCCTCGCCGCATTTATTCTATTCATCATTGTACAAGGTCAGGCCGGATTTACAGGAGTCGGCGGTTTTGCCACCAATGGCTATGGTGAATTATCTCCGGGCAAATACTCTATGCTCTCAGCGTTAGTTATTGAAATTGTGCTGACGGCTGGCTTTCTGATTGTGATCATGGGAGCAACGGATAAACGTGCCCCTGCTGGATTTGCCCCAATTGCGATCGGTCTTGCGCTTACATTGATCCATCTCATCAGCATTCCCGTCACCAATACTTCGGTCAACCCAGCGCGTAGTATGGGTGTCGCATTCTTTGCTGAAACTGCTGCGCTTTCACAAGTTTGGCTATTTTGGGTAGCCCCTATCATTGGCGCGGTGATTGGTGCTGTCATCTATAAACTGATGGCAAAAGACGCATAAATAGAAGAAGACACCATAAAAAAGCTCACAACCTGTGAGCTTTTTTTCATTCATCCCGAATTGAGCATTGCTTCCTTCGACGGCCGATGACACAGCATTAAAGAAATGGATTTTCCACTTCGTTTTCTTCACCGCCCTGCGCTATTTTTTCAGCTAAGTTGGTTTCTGCCTCAAGTGTGGTCACCACATCATTGAAAAATGCCTGTAAAGCTTTCGCTGCAGCTAAACCTGCTTGGTCTTTCGTCACCTGTAAGTTGCCATAAATATTAATTCGATCTTGGCCATTTTCTAGTGTTAAGTCATGAATTGCATGCGACGCAGTGTCATTTTCAAATGCTTTGAACATGATGGATATCCTTCTTTTTTGTTGTAGTGATGCAGCAATAGAAATACGTGAAAAAGATTTCAACTGCAAGCAATGATCCTCTTCATCGCTCGCAGTTCAGCGCTATTATCTACTCAATTATTTCAAAATCTGTAGCAGATATTGCAGAATTTCTTCAATCAATTGTTTGACCAAGGCATCTTGATTGTTGTCATTTCCACTGCTTGCCGTGGATGTATCGCCCACAGAACCACCACTCGATTTAAAGTCTTTTTGCAAACTTAAAATCTTGTCTTCGGCGACATCTGCAGCACACTGGCTTTCAGCATCCCAATGCAAATAAGCGATGTCTTGATTTGCTTTTACTTGGGTGGCTTTGAGTGGCAAACGGTAGGTATTACGCTTTTGGTCTTCAGTTAATTCTGGAAAGAAATTAATTCCAGTCAGTTCTTCTAGCGCACAAATACTCATGACTTTGACTGTCGGTGCCGTATCACGCAAGGTATTGTCCGCATAGTACACGCCTGCAACACCTTTTTTCGGCAAATAGATCGCCTTATAAGTAGCGGTCGGCACGATGACCCCTTGCCCGATGGTTTTTAATTTTTTCGCACTATATACCGGCCCCGTTACCACATAGACATCTTGCTTTTGTTTGGTCACTATCGCCCGTGTGGCTTCTTCTAACTCACGCCACACTTGCTGATTATTTTTTGGAGCTTGCGGCACCATATTGGCCAAAGAAAAACTATCTAACTGCGCAGCTTTATTGGGCATATCGGCATTTGGCGCCATGTGTCCACGGTCATAGCCTGAAGATTTATAGTCTGACAGCAAAGCCCGATATTCAGACGGCACGCGAGTCTCTTCATGAAAGTTATCTTCACGCGGAATTTTTTGACTCAGGCGTGCGGGGGTTAATGCTTCTGCAACCCAAAGCGGTGTCTTGGATATCCCTGAATACATGACATTAAAGCCATTAAAACACAGTGGAAAACTGTTTTTATGTAGGCTTTCACGGACCAAATAAGGTGGCACTTCACGATAAAATTGGTCCAAACAGGCGCTATTTGAAGTGCTGCTCATAGAAACAAGTTGTTGAATTTTTTCTTGCCCGAAAGCAATAGCAAAGCTTCCTGTTGCCACCAGACCCAACAGCACTTTTATGCCATTTTGCCCAAATAACTGTGAAAGTGGATTTGCTGAATTGCGTTTCTTTTTGACCATGACTTACAACAATGACTTCTAAAAGGACTATTTTTCCGCAGCTTAGCAAGGGTGCATATTTTAGTACACTTTTCTTTTTTAATTTGCTTAACAATCACACAAATATTGTTTAACAAAGCAGCAGTTGATGTAACTTTATGTCGCAGTTGTGCAGGTCTTTATAGGAAGTCATGAAGCAGTTGCGTATGTTTCATTTAATTCGCCTCAAGAATTATGACAAGGTAAAAATACGAAAAATTGCGATAAAAATATACGGAGTGACTATGCATTCTAAAATTTTAGGTTTAGGTTTAATTTCAGGTTTAATGAGCGCAGCAGCATTTGCAGAGCCGCCGATTCAACCCGGTGACACTTTAGAAAGCTTGTCTAAAGTCAAAATTGTGACCACTGTGAATGGTCAACCCGGTTCTATTCAGGACTTGGTATCAAGTGGTCAAGTTCAATTGCTTGAAGCACCTGCCGGACAAGTCAATGCCGCTGCAACAGAACAGCCCTTAAACCCTGAACAGGCTCAGGCAAACCAAATCGATCCGAATGCCCCTGCAGTCCCTGCAAATGCTGAACAAGCGGCGACTGAAGCGGAAAATGCACTCGCAAATGAACAGCAAAGTGTAGCAGCTGTACCTACAGAGCAGTCTGTGCCAACTGAACAAACGGCAGTGGCCAATCCACCCGAAGCCACGGTAACTGAAGCACCTGTGGAAACAGCACAGCAAGCACCTGAAGCCGTAGCAACGGATGCCAATGCTGCACCCGTCATTGCCTCTTCTGCAGAAGCGCCAGTCAATGCCGATAGTGCATCAGCGGCATTGCCTGAAGCACCTCAAGCACAGCAGGATGCTTTTATGGCAGCACCTGAAACTCAAAGTGCAAATCCTGCAGACGCATCAATTCAAGCCAACCCAGAAGCACCTGTTGCTGACGAAGCCATCCAAGCTGCGCCTGAAGCCTCTGCAGATGTAGACGCGACAATCAACTAATCAGCGTATTTTCAAGGATGAAATAACGCAACATCTTCATTCTGTTGCTTTGCTCGCATACTCCTCCCAAGAAAAAGCAACAGAATGATCTCTATGTCTTTGGACTAAAAAAGTTCAATTATCACAGATAAAAAAAAGCCAGAATTGATCTGGCTTTTTCGTGTTTAACTATTAAATCTATGCCTAAAAGTTCAATCTAGGACTTAAATTTCAATCTGACTTCCCAACTCCACCACACGGTTAGTTGGAATTTGATAAAAGTCGCTGACTGGACTGGTATTTCGCTGCATAGAGATAAACAGCTTTTCTCGCCATGGCGCCATGCCTTCACCCAAGGTATGAATAATACGGTCTCTGGAAATAAAGAAACTGATTTGCATTAGATCAAATTCAAAGCCCAATTCACGATACGCATGCTCCAAAGCCGCAGGAATATTCGGCTGGTCTTTAAACCCATAAAACATCGTGATTCGATAGAATCGATCATCTAGTTGTTCCGTGATCACCCGCTCATTTTCAGGTACAAACGGCACGTCTCGGGTATTGACCGTAACCATAATATTGCGTTCATGCAGGACTTTATTGTGCTTGATATTATGTAACATAGCATGAGGCACGATCTCAGGCGTTCCAGTTAAGAATACCGCATCGCCTGGCACGAACTTGGTTTCACTGCCCATGCTGACACTGCGAATAAACAGGTCAATAGGCAAAGCATCTTTACCGAGTCGATTGAGCACCAATGCCCGACCATCTTTCCACGTCATTAAAATCGTAAACAATACCGCACCAATCAGGATTGGAACCCAACCGCCCGCTGCAATTTTTAATGATGTCGATGCAACAAAGATCAAATCAATCAATAAAAATGGCACTGCAAATATTGCCACTTTCCAAACCGGCCAACGCCATAAACCATAAGCCAAAACTGAGATCAAAATCGTACCGCAGAGCATGGTCATGGTCACAGCTACGCCGTACGCACTGGCCAAATTCGCACTGTTTTCAAACAGCAAGATCAAGATCAGCACCGAGATAAACAATGCCCAGTTAATAAATGGTAAATAAATCTGACCACGTTCAACTTCAGAGGTATGTTTCACTGTCAAACGCGGCAAGTAACGCAATTGAATCGCCTGATTGACCATGGAGAATACCCCTGTGATCACCGCTTGAGAGGCAATCACCGCGGCCGCAGTTGCCAAAGCAATCATTGGATACAATGCCCATTCAGGAATCAGCATATAGAATGGATTGGCTAAAGCTTCAGGATTACGCAGTAGCAAAGCACCTTGACCCGCATAGTTCAACAGCAAGCACGGCATCACCACAATAAACCATGCCAAGCGGATTGGGAGTCGGCCAAAATGCCCCATATCGGCATAGATTGCCTCACCACCCGTCATCGTCAAGATAACCGCACCCATAGTCAAAAATGCAACATAAGGCTGCTGAACCACAAAATTGAAGGCCCAATGTGGACTGATCATGGTCAACACAAATGGCGTTTGCGAAATACTCCATAGTCCAAAACCACCAATGGATAAAAACCACATGAGCGTTAAAGGCCCAAAGAATTTACCCATCGTGCCTGTGCCATGGCGTTGCACTAAAAATAGCCCCGCTAAAATACCGATCGATAAGGGTTGCAGCCATTGGTTAAACATCGGCGTCGCAATACTTAAGCCTTCAATCGCGGATAACACAGAGATTGCGGGGGTAATGATCCCATCACCAAAGAACAAAGATGCCCCAATAAAGCCAAGGGCAATCAGGTAGATTTTTTTGTTTTCGGCAATTCGTGTGGTTCGTAGATTCAAGGCCAACAGCGACATAATACCGCCCTCGCCATTGTTATCTGCGCGCATGATGATGCTGACGTATTTAAAACTAATCGTCAGCATGATGCACCAGAAAATCAGGGACAGAATACCCAGCACAGACGCTTCGCTAATCGCCAAGTGTGCTGTGAGGAAACATTGGCGCAGCGCATATAATGGGCTCGTCCCAATGTCTCCGAATACTACGCCCAAAGCTGCCAAGGTGATGGCAGGCAATGCGGCTTTTTGTGCAGTACTTTGCATATAATTGTCTTCAATTTAGACAGGATTTTTGCGAATCATAGCACCGCTCAAGATGTTTTTGTCTAATTCAATTGTTTCTCTTGGCAGAATATATTTTTTTCGCTATTATCCACCGCGCAAAAGGTGAAGTGTCCGAGTGGCTGAAGGAGCACGCCTGGAAAGTGTGTAAACGTTTATAGCGTTTCGAGGGTTCGAATCCCTCTTTCACCGCCAGAATAAACTGCAATGCCAAGCAGAATGAAGGTCTAAATTGATAAAATTTAGGCCTTTTTTAATTTTATTGTTCTCAATATTAAATATCCCCCTAATTGATCTTCTATTTGTTTAGCTCAATAACTTCACAGTATTTAAGTCCTGATTGACGGATTTCAATCACACGTTTTTTTCCTAATGCACGACTTATGGATTTTTTATTGGCAGCAATAAGTACACGTATATTTACAAATACAAATTTTATATTCTAAAGACAATTACTTAAGCCTATGCTAAAAATAAATCATCCTCTCAATATAGGTACTATTCAAAAAATTATTCATTAATTTAAACATCATAGAACTGAAACGCGATTGCGGTACTTTTAACTTGATCAACGAAAAACTTAAAAAACACATTTCATATATCACTGCTATTCGGGAGAGAACATGAATAACAGCCAGAATTATGTTAAGCAGATCAAGAACGCCAAACGTGGTGGCTATACCCCAACCCTTGCCAAAGACATCAATAAACATAAAATTCAAAAAGCACAGCGTCTGATTGACGAATGGCGAAAGCTCGCCAATGAACTCCGCCCCCAAATGCAACTGGAGATGGCATATACACTTGAAGAATGCGCACAGGATCTAGACCAAATTTTAAGAATGAAATAGCACTCAACGCTCACCCATCCTATTTTTTCGCCCATATCTTGTGGGCGAAACATTACCTATTTTTATTTCTCTGGTTTTTAGAGCCAAACATCGGTCGAATGCTGAATAAATCAAACGTATAAATTACATTCGATTTGCTGTTTTTTTAACTTGCACCACTTCAAAAAATCTGTAGAATGCATTCCACAACGCCGGCATAGCTCAGTTGGTAGAGCAACTGACTTGTAATCAGTAGGTCCACAGTTCGAATCCGTGTGCCGGCACCATTTCTTAGCCTCGCTTTTTAGTGAGGCTTTGATGTTTTTAAAGCCTCTTTTTTATGGCTTCCTCGCGCTAATCTGCACATAACGAATCAGCCCATCTCGATACAACTTCTCGCACAATTTTGCCGTCATCTTGATTTTGAATTGATCCACATGAGTCAGGCTCATCTGACGTTGTTGTTCTTGAATATAATCGGCAAAACCCTGAAATACGAATTCGCTCATATCTTCAATCTGGATATACTCGAAACCTGCCTGTTGTACTTGGTATTGTAAATTTTGCTTTGAATTTAAATTTTTCAAATTCACATCTGCTGCTTTCAACAGACTTTGATATTTCAGTCGCTGTAATGAATTTAAATTCAAAAACGCATCGGACAACATTAAATAGTGAAAAGCAAAGCGCCCTTTTGAATTCAAAACATCAACGACTGATAAAAGCAATAAATTCAAATCACTATGATACGCAGCATCAATACACAGCACGGCATCCATAGCGCTTTGTGGATAAATATTTTTTAAATTCAAAAATGAATCTTGCTGGATTTTAATCTTTGAATTTAAATTTTTTTGGATTTTTTCCACACATGCGGTTTGCAATTCGACTGCGGATAAGTTTTGAATTTGAAAATGTTCCATCCAAAAAACCAAGCTCGCACCCTGCCCACAACCGAGGTCTAAAACACGATCTGTAGATTTTAATTGAATGGATTCGGCAAGATGGAAAGCGAGTTTTTGACAGGCCGCAGGATAGGATGATTTTGCATCATCCCAATAGCCCAAATTGCTCCAAGCAAGTTCCGCATCATCTCCGAGTAGTCGACTGTTAATCGCATATTTATGGCTAGGGATGTGCTGACGAATTGCTTGAAGCCATTTCATGTTAGTAACCGAGTTGAGGGGCAACCTCCACTTTAGGTTTTAAACCCACAAACGGCAATGGTGCACCAAAAATTTCTGCAATATGCATAGCAGACGTTACCGCAGACTCTAAAATCGGCAGACCGTCACAAGACCATGAACCACAGAAGAAGACTTTACGTTCAGGGGATAAATGTCGTTGCTGTAACTCTTTATTCAGCGCCACGGTATGTGAATCCACCACTGCACGTGTCAAACTGACCGAAGAGATCACTTTTTTAGGATCAATCGGTGTCACTGGCTGCCAGGTTTGGAACACAGGGGTTTTACCCACCAAGCTCGGCTCGATTGAGTTCAGCCACACGGTAAATTGCTGACGGGTAAATTTACGGTCCATCATATAACTTAGTACAGACCAATCTTTACGCTTCGGTGGCATCACGGTTTGATCAGTGTGAATCACCAACTGACCTTGCTCAAATTTAAATTTCTTTAAAAGCTCAATATCGTCAGCAAACTGGGTTGAATCTAAAAATTCTTCCGTTTTGGTGGTTGGTGTCGCGACTACCACACGATCGAATAGATGATGTGCTCCGGCCTCAGTTTCCACCAAGACTTTATCGTCTTGCTCGTGCACTTTGGTAATTGCCGTACCACTTTGAATATTTAAACCTTCAATCAGTTTATCAACCAACGCAGGTGTACCACCTTGGATACGCAGCAAGGCATCGCCATTGGTCAATTGACGCAAGAAAATCAACAACGGTTTCGCAGGCCATTCCCCAATCGTTTTCGGGTTACAGGTGCAAATGGTATACAACACAGGCATGACCGCACCATGCCAAAATACTTCTTCAATTTCATTTTTATTAATGAACTCGGCAAGCGTGATGTCCTGATTTTTTGATTTAAAAAATCGAGTGATCGCCGCTTTGAGTTGCAACATCCCTTTGACTAAACGCCAGCCATATTGTTGTAAGCCTTTACGGTTATTAATAATTGGGAAATTACCAATACGGCTACGACTGGTGGTCAACCACGTTTCTGTACGATCTTCAAATAGCCAACTGCATGCCATATAGGTACGGACTGGGAAAGTTTTAATCCCTAAATGGGTCGCCAAACTTAAGGTATTTTTCCAGAGGTGTGGATTCATCACACGCAAAGGGGCATCGATCAAGCCGCCTTCAAACTCAGTGCTGTGGCTATCCATACCACGACCAGGCAGAGCTTCGAAAATTGTAATGTTATGCCCTGCGTCTTTAAGAATTCTTGCGGTAGCCAGCCCAGCCATGCCACTACCGATGACTGCAATTTCCAATTTTCTTTTCCATCTATAAAACACAGTTTAAAAGTATGACTGATCAGAAGTTAAAAATAGCTATTAAAAAATACCAGATTCGCACTTTTTGTATGGATTTCAGTACAGCCGCTTTTAAGTTAAATTTACAAATATTTACAGTCAAAAAGCACACAATTTAAGCTTTGTTTTTTAAACATATTTTTCTTTAAAATTTTAATTACTCTATAAAACCAAACAATTAAATTAACCATTTTTATAACTTTCGGTTTACTTTAAAGCCAAGTCTCGCTAAGATGCGCCACATAAGAAAGTGATAAATTCATCACAATTTATAAAAAGTAAAATGATATTTAAATCATGACAACTATAAATACTACAGCGCTCAATAAAAAAGCCTCTGACTATTCAGAGGCTTTTTTTTCGGCTATTTCAACGACATGATTTTCGCTTAAGCTTCATGCGCCAGCGCAATTTCACCAAATTTTCCGTTATTGAAATCATCAAAGGCTTGAATGATTTCAGCTTTGCTATTCATCACAAATGGGCCATAACCTTGAATCGGCTCATTTAGTGGCTCACCGCTAAGTAACAGAAACTGTGTGTCCTGCAACGCTTGTAGCTGAATGGCGATATCATCTTTGGCAAACATGACCATCGAACTGTCTTGAACTTTATGGCTTTCATTCACCACAACCTCACCCTTCAAGACCACCAAAATGGTGTTATGCCCTTCAGGTACATGTAAGGTGGTTTCATATTGAGCTTTCAACTCACCATCCCAGACATTCACTGGACTAAAGGTCTGTGCTGGCCCAAGGTGGCCACCCATTTCACCAGCAATCACCCGAATATGCCCTGCACCTTCATCCATGTCTATGCGTGGAATATCTTGGCGTGTGATCGCTTGGTAACGAGGCTGGGTCATTTTGTCTTTTGCCGGTAAATTTACCCACAATTGAACCATCTCAAAAAGACCACCTGCTTGAGCAAATTCAGGCGAATGAAATTCTTCATGCACCAGACCCGACCCTGCGGTCATCCATTGCACATCGCCTGTTTGAATTGTGCCGCCACCACCACTTGAGTCCTTATGAGTCACTTCACCGCTGTAGGCGATAGTCACCGTTTCAAAACCACGATGTGGATGTGAACCTACACCATGCCGTGCAGTGGTGGGATCGAACTGATAAGGTGCCGCATAATCCAAAAGCAAAAATGGGCTAATCGCCTGACCTAGACGATCATAGGAAAATAAGCTTTTGACTGGAAAACCATCGCCCACCCAGTGCATTTGCTGATTACGATAAACACCAATTACTTTTTTCATTTCTTAGCTCCTATATTCATACGATAGGATGAACATAGCGCTTATTTTAAGCTTTGAAATACTTACTGACCATCTTCCAGATAGCATTCTATATCTCAAAATTAGAACAATACTCAGACATAAAATCTGCACCTCACTCAAAACCAAGCATTAATTTCGAAATTCTAAGCTTTAAGTCATATACAACGATGAATTATCCCAATTTTATGATTGAGCTTCTCATTCAAACCCATTTCATTGTCTCATTTTTACAACTATTCTAAATCTAGTTAACACGCAGATTTCATCTGATCCTGCGTAGTTGCAAACAGGAAAGAGGACAATAAAATGGGGCAAACCTTACGTTCGTTTAGACAAAGATAATGCCGCGGTACTTTTAGTTGACCATCAAACAGGTCTACTTTCATTGGTTCGCGACATTGATCCAGATAAATTTAAAAATAATGTGCTCGCACTGGCTGCAGCCGCAAAATATTTTAATCTTCCAACGATTCTCACCACCAGTTTTGAACAAGGTCCAAACGGTCCATTGGTTCCAGAACTCAAAGAGATGTTCCCTGACGCACCTTATATTGCACGCCCAGGTCAAATTAATGCTTGGGACAATGAAGACTTTGTGAAAGCCGTCAAAGCAACAGGCAAAAAGCAATTGATTATTGCCGGTGTAGTGACTGAGGTTTGTGTTGCATTTCCAACCTTGTCTGCTTTAGAAGAAGACTTTGACGTCTTTGTGGTGACCGATGCTTCAGGTACATTCAACCATTTAACCCGCGACTCAGCGTGGGAACGTATGACGCAAGCGGGTGCACAGCTCATGACGTGGTTTGGTACCGCGTGTGAATTACACCGTGACTGGCGTAATGATATTGAAGGTTTAGGTGCGCTTTTCGGCAACCATATTCCAGACTACCGTAACCTCATCAACAGCTATACGCAAAATACTGAAAAGAAATAATCCTCCAGTAGTAAAAAGCGGCTTCGAGCCGCTTTTTTTATACCTGATGTATAAATTGACGTATGATAATTGGAATTGAAATAATTTTTCACTGCATAAGGTGATCCATGCATTCATTTGATGATTATTACTACTTTTACTTGGTGGTGAAACATGGCGGTTTTAGCGCTGCAAGTGAAGCATCGAATATTACAAAATCAAAATTAAGCCGACGCATTTTAGATCTTGAAGCCAAATATAATGTCACCCTTATTCAGCGTTCTACCCGACACTTTAAGGTCACGACATTAGGCCAAGAATTGTATGAAGAATGCATAAAAGTAATCGAACAAGTTGAATGTGCGCATCAGGTGCTCCTGAAGCAAAAAAGTGAACTTGAAGGCTTGGTTAAAATTAGTTGTCCACCGGTCATGATGGAACATCAAATTCGCCCCTTGTTAAATCAATTTTTAAAAGATCATCCCAAAGTTCAGGTCGAACTTGAGCTGTCTAGCCGCCGTGTAGATGTCTTGCATGACGACATTGATTTAGCGATTCGTACCAATTTTAGTAAAAATGAAGACTCGAGCATTATTGTACGTGACGTGATTAAAACCGTGCATTGCTTAGTGATTAGTCCTGAACTTTTACAAGGACGCGAGTTAAAGCATATTTTCGAATTGACAGAATTTCCGAGTATCGTTTTGGGTACACAGAAAAACCGCTATCAATGGCATTTGCATCATACGGGACAGCAAGAGCAGATTGAAATTGCCTTACAACCTCGGATTAAAAGCAATGACTTAGCCGGTGCTTATTATGCGGTACTCGATGGTTTAGGCATCGCAGACTTACCGTATTTAACGGTACAAGCAGATATTGAGGCAGGTCGTTTAATTCACCTCTTCCCCGAATGGTGCTCAAATGTCGGTACGGTACAATTGGTATATGCTTCGCGAAAAGGTCAGCGCCTAGTCATGGAAAGATTAATTGACTATTTAGTCGCTGGAATTCGTGACTATGCTCCGGAGCTTGATGGCTATTTAGTTTAATGTTCTAGACCACAAAAAAGCCAGAACTGAGTTCTGGCTTTTTTAAATCTACGGTTGGATCACTAAATTAGATTTTACCCACTAGGTCGATCGATGGTGCAAGCGTCGCTTCACCTTCTTTCCATTTTGCAGGACATACTTCACCTGGGTGTGCATGTACATATTGAGCAGCTTTTACTTTACGCATCAATTCAGAAGCATTACGGCCGATACCACCTGCGTTGATTTCAACGATTTGGATTTTACCTTCAGGGTCGATCACGAAAGTACCACGGTCAGCAAGACCATCCGCTTCAATTAAAACATCAAAGTTTTTCGCAAGTGTCCAAGTTGGATCGCCAACCATTGGGTATTCGATTTTCTTAATTTCTTCAGAAGAATCGTGCCAAGCTTTATGTGTGAAGTGTGTATCAGTAGATACTGAATAAATTTCTACACCCATTTTTTTGAATTCAGCATAGTGATCAGCAAGATCGCCTAATTCTGTTGGACATACAAACGTAAAGTCAGCAGGATAGAAGAACACCACAGACCATTTACCGTAGAAGTCTTTTTCTGAAACTTCAATAAATTGACCGTCTTGGTAAGCGGTAGCGTTAAATGGTTTTACTTCAGTATTAATTAAACTCATTTGATATTCCTCTAACTCATTTCAGGGATTGCTTATCTGTTGAAGCTAGAATACGAAATATCAAACCATAGGTAAAACCGAACTTTTTTATAAAAACTATCGGATTTTTAGATTTGTTATTTAAATCAATCTTTGCCTTTCCATCGTGCAAACCAATCAAGTTCAATGGGTGCAAGCCTTTATATCCATAAAGAGGGTCTGCCAAGCAGCCTGTGTAAACTGTTGTTTATAGTGTGATGGTGGCGTTTTGACTTTATGTGATAACCATGCCCGACAATAATTTTCCGTTGCCCCTAAGACCAATGACATCATTAATTCTTTGGGTAAATGCTCAATCAAATGCCAATCGGGTTGTGCGGTCAACCAATCCAGTAGTGCGCTATTGCATTGCAAATTATGTTTTTTTAACTCGGCTTGTAGCGTTTCCTTACGCATACTAAACCCTGCCGCATATAAGAATCCTGCAAAATCTGGATAGGCTTCGACCCAGTCTATATACGAGCACAAAATGGCTTGAATGCCTTCCTGCAGCGATTGGGCCTGTGTCAAGGCGTCTGCCCTTTTCGCAAATTGATCTTGCAATGCCGCAAAATACAATGCTGCTACTAAACCATCTTTATTTTTAAAATGATGGTAAATCGCACCAACACTGGTCTCTGCACGGTCTCGTACATGTTCAATCGTCGTCGTTTCAATCCCTTGCTCTAAAAAACATGCAAGGGCTTCTCCTAAGATCTGCCTTTTAAGTTCCGCTCTGCGACCGCTGTAAATTCGTTGCAATAATACTTGATTTGACGACATTGATACTTTCCTTTGCTAGGGTCATTTTAAAACAATGTTGGCTTTTTTTAATAGCTATGACGTCATTTACGCCATTAACAGAATATTATTCCGTATTAGAATTATATTCTGAATAATGAAGGATAATTAAGCATGAGCCAAGCATTAAAATTATGGAAGACCTTCCAAAACAAATCCGCAGGGAAATGGACTTTTTCTAAATTGCTGTGTTTAAAAGCACCGTATTTCAGCAGTATTTCGCCTGTTTTTGATGAATTAAAGCCCCAATACTGTGAACTACATATTAAAAAACAGCGCAGTGTGTTGAATCATATTGGCACTGTCCACGCGATTGCCATGTGTAATATGGCCGAATTGGCTGGCGGTACCATGACCGATGTAACCGTTCCGAGCAGCCATCGTTGGATTCCCAAAGGCATGACTGTGGAATATTTGAAAAAAGCCGATACAGATTTAACGGCCATTGCCACGCCTGTCGATGCTAATTTTACGTGGAATACAGGGAGTGATTACTTGGTGAATGTCGTGGTGAACAACACGCGTAATGAAGCCGTTTTTAAAGCCGTAATTACCATGTGGGTTTCTGAAAAAAAATAAGTCGTCGACTCAATTGCAAAATGAAACTGATCTTTCAAGATGAGACATGCGAAAAAAACCCTCAAGATTGAGGGCTTTTTTTGATGATGATCTACCGTTTTAAACGCTGTGTTTAAGGTTCATTAGAACGGTAAGTCATCATCTAAATCTGCTGCTGCAGGAGCCGGTGTCGGTGCAGGCTGTTGTTTTGGCGCAAAACCACCTGGGTTGTTATTGCCATAGCTATTGCCTTGAGCCGGTTGGTTATTGCCATAACCGCCTTGGTTTGAGCTATTACCGTAGCCACCTTGGTTTTGGTTATTGTTATAACCACCTTGTTGATTATTAAAACGAGGCTGACCAAAATCACCGCCTTGACCTTGTTCGCCTTGTTGGCGATTATTGTCAAGCATTTGCATTTGTTCACCACGAATTTCAGTCGTGTAACGCTCTTGACCGCCTTGATCTGTCCACTGACGAGTACGTAATGAACCTTCAATATAAACTTTAGAACCTTTGCGCAAATATTGCTGTGCAATTTCACCTAAGCGGTTATGTAACACAATACGGTGCCATTCTGTTTGCTCTTTACGTTCACCTGTATTTTTATCTGTCCATGAATCACTCGTTGCAATTGAGAACTGAGTGAGAGAACCACCATTTGGGAAAGTTTTTGTTTCAGGGTCACGACCCAAAGTACCAACTAAAATGACCTTATTTACACCACGCATCAGACGTATTCTTCCTATTTGTTTCTATTATTTACTTTATAAGAGTTATGGTTAAATGGCTACCTCTTTCCCTAACAAGTGCGTTAAATGTTGTCGCGCAGATTCATCCATCTGCTGCTTATCCACTTTTACATAAGCCACTTGCTGGTCAGACATCACCACAACTTCTTCAATACCACGAATTGCTAAAAGCTGAGAAGTCCATTCATCCGTTTCTTTATCTTCAGGCAAACTGAAAACCATAGACGATAAATAACGCGGCTGAGCCAACCCAAAACTAATGATCAACCATAAAATGGCTAGCCCTGTCAGGATGCCCCATCCCATTGCCGTATCATTTAGCAACAAAAGTTGCCCGCCAATCATACCACCAAAAAATGCCCCCAGAAACTGACTGCTGGCGTTCACGCCCATGGCTGTCGCTTTAGACTGAATTGGAGCCGCTTTCGATAACCATGACGGTAATAATGCTTCCATCACATTAAATGCAATAAAGAATAATCCTAAGCCAGTAAGCAGAATATATTTAGATTCGAAACCAAAAATTAAGATGCCCAATCCTAGAATAATGCCACCAATGGCGGTCAAGAAAATGCCACGCATTTTGCGATATTTTTCCGCCAGAATAATGCTCGGAAAGGCAAAAAACAGGCTCACGACCAAAAGCGGCAAATACACCAGACCATGCGAATGCAAGGGAATATTGGCGAAGTCAATCAACTGAGATGGCACATAAATAAACATCGCTGTGAGTAGTAAATGCAATGCAAAGACTGAAACGTGCAACCGATTTAGATCAGGCATTTTCAGCACTTGCTTCAATTGCGTCAGATAACCTTGTTGGAAATTTCGGTGATGACGCGTCACTTTCGGCACCAACAGCAACATCGCAATCGCAGCAAGTCCCATGATGGTGGTCACCCAAAATAAACCCGAGATACCGACTAAACCTGTGAGCCAAGGTCCAAGGCTAAATGCCACCACAAAGGACAGACCGATACTCATCCCCATCATCGCCATGGCTTTAGTGCGCTGTTCTTCACGTGTGACATCGGCTAACAAAGCCATCACTACCGCAGACACAGCGCCACCACCGGCTATCGCACGCCCGATAATTACGCCATAGATACTATCGGACATTGCTGCAATTGCACCGCCTAAAGCAAACAACAGCAGCCCGATCACCACCAACGGTTTACGGCTATAACGGTCTGCAATCAAACTAAACGGAATCTGTAAAATCGCTTGGGTCAACCCATAGACACCCACCGCTAAACCAATGAGTGCCGGTGTTGCCCCTGCATATTGCTGACCTGCCACAGAGAAAACAGGAATAATCATGAACAGCCCCAGCATACGTAAGGCGAAAATACTACTCAAAGCAAAAGTTGAGCGTCGTTCAAGAGCATTCATCATAGCTGGTTAAAAATTCATTAATCTTGGAATGGGATTATAGGACATTCAGCTTAAAGCGAAGCAGGATTTTTATTGATTTTAAATATCCTGATGATTGGACAAATAAAAAGCGCAGCTGACGCTGCGCTTTTTGGGAGATTTTAGGCAAATTTAAATTAGCCTAGACTTTCTTGGCGCTTTTTATATTGAATTGAGGCAATCACAGCCCAAACAATAAATGCCACACCAATTAGACCCGTTACCACTTCAGGGACATGAAGACCTGTGCCACTCGCCAACATAATGAAGGCCAAAGCACCAATCGCATAATGCGCACCATGTTCAAGGAAGATATAAGCATCTAAGGTGCCTTTATCCACTAAGTAAATGGTCATTGAACGCACGAACATAGCACCAATAGCAAGACCGAGCATAATGATTACGACATCAGAGGTAATCGCAAATGCACCAATCACACCATCAAAACTGAATGAGGCATCGAGTACTTCAAGGTAAAGGAAACCACCAAAACCTGCTTTGATCACGCCCGTCGGTACGCCATTTGCGTCATGTCCAACCGCATTACCGTTTTCATCAACTTCAGGTTCACCACCCAATAAATGACTCAGTACTTGGACACCGATATACACCACGATCCCCCAGATACCCGCCATCACTACCGCTAGACGAGAGGCTTCGGCCACGTTTGCTGCCATTACCAATAACGCAATTAGGGCAATAAACACGGACATCGCAGGAACGTTTGCAAGATTAGCTAAACGGCGCTCTAGCCAACGGAACCAATGGGTATCTTTCCCTTCATCTAAGAAGAAGTTCAGGAACACCAACAATAAGAAAGCACCACCAAAGGCCGCAATTTCTGCATGATGTGCCATCAATTTTGCAGAGTATTCAATTGGATTATTCAATGCCAATTGCACCACTTCCATAGCGCCCATGTCAGCCGTTACAGCAACAATGACGATTGGGAAAATCAAACGCATACCGAATACAGCAATCACGATCCCGACAGTTAAGAAAATCATTTTCCAGAAATGATCCCAACCACGGAGTACCGATGCATTCACTACAGCGTTATCAAATGACAATGATACTTCCATCACTGCCAAAATTACAGTAATGGTCAGTGCTGTCAGCATGGCTTGCACACCTGCATTTGGGCCATGATTCAGACCCCAATATGCAGAAATGGCAAGACACACGATCGTAAAGACGATTGAGAAACCAAAATGTTTCATCATGATAGATCGACCTATTCATTCAATAAGATTTCAAAATGAGGGAATACCCAGTTTGAAGCTAAGTTTATGGCGCAATTATGCCGCTTTTCAGGATTGAAACCAAAAATTATTCGTTACATTTTGAATAAACACTCTAAGATGGAGGCTCTCAATTACATCGCATCATGGTGTAGACCCGTCTTTCATTTTTAACGACAGGAATGTTCAATAGATCTCTTTCATAAATCAAAAAACGATCTTCTTTTTGGTTAATATTTGCACTCCGGATTTCTTAGCATTCGTGCATAATCTGCGGATGAAATACATCGATTCAAACAAGCTTTCTGATCCTC
>NZ_VOYW01000043.1:0-24245 GCF_013420085.1 Acinetobacter sp. YH12027 | reverse complement strand
GGAGTGATCGACATTCACTCCGCGTTCAGCCAGCATCTCCTGCAGCTCACGGTAACTGATGCCGTATTTGCAGTACCAGCGTACGGCCCACAGAATGATGTCACGCTGAAAATGCCGGCCTTTGAATGGGTTCATGTGCAGCTCCATCAGCAAAAGGGGATGATAAGTTTATCACCACCGACTATTTGCAACAGTGCCGAAAATAGCATTGATTTAGAGCTTTATGATCCAAAGCATACTGCAACCAACCAAACACAGGGTTTGAAATTACTGAGCAGTGAAAAACCTAGAACATTAACCAATGTCCCACTTAAAGTAACGACCACTAATATTCCATTAAGACATAGTGCCGCAGTAAGGGCAGCAGAAACCATGCTGATGGCGGATAGTACAACTTCAACCACTTTTTATAATTGTACAACAGGTTTTAATGTGAAAAACGCTGCGGGTACAAAATTTGCGACCACAGCGGCTCACTGTAAGAATTACAAAATTACTGTAGATGACCGCAAGACAACTGGCAATGATAATATTGCACTAACCTTTGTGGGAGACTTCTGGAATGGTAGTCAGGATTTCCAAACCATGAGTTTAGTATCATCTACACATACCTTGAACCCAGAATTTTTCGCCAGTGACAATGTGGTCAAAACTCTAACTGGTCGACGTACACAAGGTAACACACCTGTTGGTACGTATGTCTGTCATTATGGAATGAAAACTGGTTATAGTTGTGGTACGGTTCAGTCGACCGCATTTAAAGCATTTGGTACTGACAATAAATGTGGACCATCAGGGGCAGGTGTGTGTAATGCAACATGGGTAAAAGTTTCAGGTCCAACGTTGGATTGTTGGGGTGGCGATAGTGGTGGTCCAATCTTTATTGGAAGTGTGGCGGCAGGGTTATTATCTACTGCAACTTATCAAGGCACATGGAGTTCTTCCATGAAAGGTCAGGGGTATTGCGGAGGTGCCGCCAAACCTAATGGATATATGACCTATATGTCTACTGATGAACTCTATAAAGAGGGTTACTCATTATTATACGGACAATAACGATGACTAGAATATTTATACTGATGTTCGTCGTTGGACTTTTGAGCGCTTGTCATAAGCCTTCATCAGCCGATCAGTCCAAGATACAAGAATTACAAGTGATGTCCTTTAGTGAGCAGACCTTGGCGCAATTTTCTTGGGAATTAATCGAGGCAACAAATGCTAATAGTGAACGTATAGATTCATTATTTCTGGCTTCAAAACCTGACCAACCTATCACGCTAAAATTTGCAGAAAAGATGCTGTATATTGGGAATTTGTTTTGTAATATAAATTCGATTGGTATTCATTTTAAGGGCAATCATTTATATGCTGAACAACCAATTGTTGCCACAATGATGGGCTGTCCTGATGATATCAACTTACGTGAAAGTACGATGATAGATATTCTGGTGAATGCTCCCACATTATATCTTCAATCTCGTAAGGGGCAGGCACAACTGCTTATAGAAACACAAAAAAAAGAGAAATTGATTTTTAAAGGTGTTCAAGTCAACAAGTAGTCTAAATTCTTGCAGTACACTGATGAAAATCATAAGGTAAAGTTAGATATGAGGAAGCCCAATCATTTAGTTGGGCTTCTTTGTTTAAATATAATTTTAAGAGCCGGTAACTTATTTTCTGTAAGTTCCCTTTTACTATTTTTCTTTTGAGTATTTTATTAATCTAATTCTTTTACGCACTCAATAAGTATTACCACTATACCAACTCTTAGAAAGAGCTTTGAATTCCCTATTTAACATAATGGTGGTTATACGCAATACACTTGTATATTAATATAAATATCAGATACTTAATAAAACAAGAAAAATCCAAAAATGCCCAAAAAACCGATTTTGAAACAAATCGGCTTTTTTATGAGCAGTTTTGATAGTTCTTGCCAATAAATTTGTTTAAAAAGTAGTCGATTTTGAGATTTTTTAAATTTTATCAATGCGTGAATGTTCAAAATTATCCCCATTTCTTGTGGATAAAACTTAGGCTGTTTTGTACGCTTTAGCTTACGTAAATTCCGGTCCTTTGCGGCTATTCGGAATAGTAGAATTTTCATATGATTAATTGGTCAGGAACAGGAAGTTCCTTAGAATTACAAAGAATGAGCACCAGGATGGGGCCAGATACGACAAGCACTAAGCCAGCACAGACCTAAAGTTCCAATAAAAAACCTCGGCAGGATGCCGGGGTTTTTTATTGTCTGCATTTAAGGTCTAATCAGTCTTAGCCAATTCATTTTGGTTGATAAGTTTAATCAGCGCATTTTGAACAAACTCATCAAGTTCAATCCCTTTTTCTTTTATGATGGTTTCTATCTTTGCTAGCGTTTCACTTTCTAATTCGAACTCGATTTCTGCTGATGTTTCCATGAGTAAATCATAGTTATTTTCGACTATCTTTTTAAAGGTTTCTTCTAGATCTTTTGTTGATGGAATATTGAAAGATAAGCGTAATGAGCTATTGATAATTTCAATATGGGTATACCCTAAATATTCAGTACTTTTTCCCACAAATCCTAAGTGCTTCATAAAAAACCTTAAATAAATATAGTAGAGAGCTGTCTAAATTAAGCCAGACTCTCTTTTACAAATTTTGGATCAACAATAAATAATCGAATAAGGGATGTTGCTGCTCCTGATGGTCTTCTCGCACCTTGTTCCCATGATTCAAGAGTACGTCTTGATACGCCAAGAATCTTAGCAAACTGATCTTGTGTTAGTTGAGCCTTTCTACGAGCTAACGCTACATCTGTCTCAGTGATTACGGTTCTTTTCGCTGCATTACTAGTAAGCATATCGTCGATGCCTTGTAATATTTCAGCTTCAATATCCCTAGTTGCTTCAAAAGCCTCAAGTTCTTTTTCAGTCATTAAACGAGTCATTTAGTTTCTCCACTAATGCTTGAAGAGTCTTCTTACTAAGCTGTACAGTTTGCTTTTTACTGTACAAGGTTAATAACCAAATCTCTCCATTTGCTAAACGATTAAAGTAGATGACTCTGACACCACCACTTTTACCTCTACCACCGCTAGTCCATCTAATCTTACGAATACCACCTGCATTAGGCTCTACATCTCCTGCTTCAGGATTTAATGCTAAGAATGTTTTGAATTCCTCATATTCTTCCTGAGTCCAATAAACAAGACAGTATTTAGTAAATAATGGAGTCTCACATATTGTATACATTGATTGCATTCATACTACCTTGTAGTAGTTTATTTTATACTACTTTGTGGTATTTTTAAATGATAATTCTTAGTTCACAGGATTAAAGACGATGTACTATTTTGCAGAGGATCCCTTCTAGGTAATGTTACCTAGGAGGAACAATGAAAAAACTGAAACATCAGTACAGGCAATCAATACAGAGTACTCACCATGACTACTTTTGGGAAATCTATCCCAATGTCAGAAGCTCTGTATTTAAAAATTTAGCACTCTGAACCGTACCGGGTTTGTCGGAGACTTTTTATTTAAGTTAGGCCACCTGACCTAACGGATTAATCTTATCATAGTAGATTGCTTCAAACTCAAAAGGTGATACATAACCCAGTGCACTATGTACACGTTCTTTATTGAACCAATCTACCCAGTTTAGTGTCGCAAGTTGTACATCTGCTAAACCTTGCCAATCCGCTTTTAAATATTCAATCACCTCTGTTTTGTATAAGCCATTCACCGTTTCAGCCAAAGCATTATCGTATGAATCACCAGTCGTACCGACTGATGCTCGTAAATTTGCTGCTTCTAAACGATTGGTATAACGAATGGAAAGATATTGCACACCTCTGTCGGAATGATGAATCACATTCTTTGGCATGCATCGGTCATGCAATGCTTGCTCCAATGCATCGAGCACCATGTCTGTATTCATACGTGTTGATACTTTCCATCCAACAATTGCTCGTGAGAACACATCAATAATAAAGGCGGTATAGACCCAACCTGAATTGGTTTGAATATACGGGTGAGTTTTAGCTAGTCATAATTCATAAAAAATATCGATTGTGTACTGTACTGTAATGTACTAAAATACGATACAGTACAGTACACAATAGGAAGTAAACCCATGGCAATCACTAAATCAGATGTGGCAAAAGCCATCGAATCCCTTGCAGCACAAGGCTCAAACCCAACTAACGATAATATCCTTGCGGTTCTTGGTAGCGGCTCAAAGACCACTATCAACAAATACCGCAAAGAGATCCTTGAAGAGCAACTGGCGGCAGCCGTTACTACGGCAAAAACTCTGAAAGATGCGGAACTTGTTACCGTGTCACAAGTCATTGCAACCCTATTGCAAGAACGGATTGATGCAGTACAAGGCGGATATGCGGAAACAGTGCAACAACTGGAAAAGCAGCTTGCAGATACCACAGAAAAACTGGAACAGGTGCAAATCAAACTTGATGAACAGGTCAAACAAACTGATGACACCACCGACAAGCTGAAAGTCGCTCTTGCTAGTACAGATAAGGCAAAAGAAGACTACAACGCCTTGCAAGCCAAATATGAACAGCTACTCGAAAAATCAGGCTCGATCAAATATGTGGAATCACAACTCACTAATGCAAATGCACGGATAGCTGAATTAGAAAAACAGATTACAATGTAAAAAGACAAGTAACTGACGATGAAGGCTGGTAATCCCCCCTAAAAATAATAGGATCTAAAAGTAGAATTTTCTCTTAAGATACGAGCAGGAGATTCTGCATGAAAACATCTAAATTTACTGACAGTCAGATCATGTCCATCTTGAAACAGGCAGAATCTGGCACACCTGTAGCGACCCTTTGCCGTGAACACGGCATGAGTAATGCTACCTTTTATAAATGGCGTGCCAAATATGGTGGTATGGATACATCATTAATGGCTCGACTGAAAGAGCTAGAAGCCGAAAATACCAGACTTAAAAAGATGTATGCGGAAGAGCGATTAAAGGCCGAAATCATCCAGGAAGCGATGGCAATGAGCAGCACTGCTGCGCAAGGGTAAAGCCATCTTGCCGGCGTAAGATGGCACAACAGGCAGTTGCCCAGCATGCCATTAGTATTCGTTTGGCTTGTAAAGCATTTGGCATTAGTGAAACCTGCTACCGCTATCAAGCCAAACTCAGCGATGACAATGCACTCATTGCTGAACAGCTCATTGAACTCACTGAGGAAAATTCCGATTGGGGCTTTGGTTTGTGCTTCTCGTATTTACGGCATGTTGAGAGTTGCTGCTGGAATCACAAGCGGGTTTACCGCATTTACTGTGAGTTGGCACTGAATCTGCGTATTAAACCGAGAAGAAGACTAAAACGGCATGCGCCTGAACCATTGAAAGAACCAATCCGAGAAAATCAGGTTTGGTCATTAGATTTTATGCATGATCAGCTTTCCGATGGTCGCAAGTTTCGATTATTGAATGTGATTGATGATTACCGCCGCGAAGGCCTAGCCATTGACGCAGGGTTCTCATTGCCCACAATCAGGGTTATTCGTACGTTGAATCAATTGCTGGAGTGGAGAGAAAAACCGTTAGTGATCCGATGCGATAATGGTCCCGAATTTATCAGTCACGAATTTGTGCGCTGGGCTACTGAGCACGGTATTCGTATTGAATATATTCAACCGGGTAAGCCACAGCAGAATGCGTATATTGAACGCTATAATCGGACTATACGTTATAGTTGGCTGAGCAAGCATTTATTTGATACTTTGGATGAAGTACAAGATTATGCAACAAACTGGTTGTGGCATTACAACCATGAAAGACCACATCAAGCTAACAAAGGAAAGCCACCTCTAATGGCTGCTTAACCTCTACTTTTAACTTCGGTTATTTATGGGAGGATTACCGATCACCTGAAATATTTAATACAGACAAAGGCAGTCAGTTCACGAGTGATGCATTTATTGATGTATTGAAATCAAATGGCATTCAAATCAGTATGGATGGTAAACTTGCGCAGTATACTGCTCATAGATTGATAATGTGATGGTTGAACGATTATGGCGGAGCGTTAAATATGAAGAGGTGTATCTCAAAGCTTATAGCAGTGTCACAGATGCAAAAAAGCAATTGAGTGCATATTTCAAGTTTTATAATTTGAAACGACCTCATTCGAGTCTAGACAAAATGACACCCAATGAGTTTTACTATGATCAGCTACCCCAACAAAACAAGGTGGCTTAACTAGAGCGGAATATCACTTATAGAAGTTGTTCAAATTTCCGGATCCATCTCTTTATTTACCGTTTGGACGTGAAGAAGCGAATCTGTTCTTTAACGTGATTGCCAAGCGTTATGAAAAAGGCAGTACGATATTGACGAGTAACTTACCCTTTAGCCAGTGGTCCAAATCCTTTGCAGATGATGTCACGTTGACCGCTGCGATGTTAGATCGGTTATTGCATCACTGTCATGTGGTACAAATATCGGGTGAGAGTTATCGTTTGAAGGATAAAAAAAGAATTGGGATTCAGCCCCAGGTTGAAATTTAATACGAGATCAAAGGGGTCAATTTTACTTTGCCATTTGTAAGGTGAAAGGGGTCAATTTTAGAATGCCGTTGACAACTTAAATAAAAAGTCTCCGACAAACCTGGTACGGTTCAGTCTGGTGAATTCCAGCAGTTGTTCATGGGTCAGTTGGCTTAAGTCAGGCAGCGTATTCATGACCGCAGTATGCCTGAGGTCATGAGAAGAATGAAATAGAACGTTTGGAGGATGGCAGAATGGTCGAGCTTGGTTTAGAGCATATTCACCACTTGCTGCAATCCAATTCTCTGCCAGGGCAAACCTTGGATCAGTGCCTGTAACTGTTCCGGGCTGAGGGCCACGGTTTCACCTTGGTGAACTTGAGCCCAGTGAAATTTGCCCTGTTCCAGCCGCCGGGCACACAGCCAGATGCCCAATCCATCATGTACCAACACTTTCATGCGATGGCCACGTTTATTACAGAACAGGTAAGCACAATGCGGTTTGATGTAGCCAAAGGCTCTCACCACCTGAGCCATGGTCGTATCCATACCTGCACGCATGTCCATGGGCTGAGTAGACAACCAGATTTCATCAATGCGGATCATGTTGCAAGTGCCTTGAGTAATTCTGCCAAGACAGGTATTTCTGATGTCTGCCATTTTAGCTGAATATCATTATTCGTATGAGGCACGGTGATACACAACGTGATCCTCTCATCAATAGGTTGGCTGATTGCAGCAGTGTAAGGCAAAGCAATAAATGCTGGATTCACATGAGTAGGATCCTGCACGGCACCATCATGATGGCTGAAGATCCTGATCCAACGACTGACAAGGTTGGCATTAATACTATGTTGCAGTGCGACCGAAGCGATCGAGGTATTAGGATTTTTACAGGCATTGACAATACTGAGTTTGAATTCTTTGCTGTATGTTCTGCGTTTTTTAGCAACAGGAGGTGTTGCTGAATATATATCCATGTTCATGGATTAAGTCCCCACTTGTTTTTAGGTGGGAACTAAATTAAGGCTTATAGGATCGCTTGGTAAGGCTGTGTTAGCCGGATGCTTACCACTTACTACTCACTTGCCTTGTACCATTTTATGGCATTAAATGGCCTTAACAAGATTGAGAGGTGTTAAATGTCTAAGCTAATAAAAAAGAGAGTTCAATATTCTGTGGATGAGGCTATTTCTGAATCAGCAGAGTACATTATTAAAAAAGTTGGGCTAACCCCTGCATCTGTTTTTAGTATGGTCATGGCTGAAATAGCCAAAACAGGTCGAATCCCTGTAAGCAATCAAATAAGTGATGATGATTTTAATACAGCACAGCTCATAGCTCTTAGCCATAATATCCCAAGTGTAAAAGTATCTAATACAAAATCTGCTCAAGCATTTTTAAACGATGATGGTGGGTACTAATGGCACAGGATTTGTATTGGGCTTATGTTGGTTTGACAGATATAGTAGATGGCAAAACTCGCCCTGTTTTATATATTCGACAAACAAAAAAAGACTACATCGTATTCCGTTTAAGCAGTCAATATGACAATAAATCTGATTTTATTAAACGTAAATATATTGAAATTATAGATTGGGAATCGGTTGGACTAAGTAAAAAATCATGGATTGATACCGTACAGACATATCAGTTGCCAATTGATAAAACAAAATTAACTTACATTGGTAAACTTTCTAAAAATGACTATGAGCGATTAATTAATCATCTTAAAGAACAATAACTGTTTGTCCAATTAGCCGAATAATATCTGTCCAAGTTAGCACAAAATTTAATGATCATTAAATAAGAATTTGCACTTGGATCGCAGAATCCATAAATTGGCTGCAATCATCCAGGAACGTAGTGTTTCCACTGAAATATCGAATCCATGAATGGTAGTGAGCTTTTCATGAGCCAAGGTAGATCCAAATCCCAGCAGATGTTCAGAAATAATGGAAAGACATTTTGATTTTAATAAATCATCATGGCGACGATGGCCAGGTTGACCACGACTGGCATGCGCCATACCTGAAACACCATCTTGATTGAGCTTCTGTAATAACCAGGTAATTTGACGGGTTGAAAGATTAAGGATTTCAGCAGCACGGACTTGGGTAATACGATGATCTCGAACGTCTTGCAGAACAGCAAGACGTTGAATTTCTTTGTCAGACATAGTGATCAGCATCTATATTTCATATCCAGTCCATGATGTTTAAGCCATCATAAACTAGACATTTTTATTGGTGAGAATATAGACATTTTGAATGGGTTCTAACATGCCATGCCAATTGCGTATAATATAGATTATGTTAAATTAAGTACATAGTACTTTAAGTTCATAACTCTCTGTGTTTATAGATAAACAATATATAAAACAATGACTTATTAAAAAAATAATTCTAGGCTAATTTTATTTAAGTCTATATAGTGTTTACTTCATTTAGTTCTTCAATTGTGTAATGTTCTTCTTAAAGACAATCAAACTCTCAAAAAAGCATTCAACTCAAAATCGAATTGTTGTGCTGTTCAATGCTTCGACTACAACGGCATGTCTTTATCCATTACTCTATTCTTTATCTGTTTTGAGATTTCAAAGTGTAGCTACCCAACAATCAGATATGCTGTTAGCGGCAGTGTAAAAATGACCCCCTAATGGCATTTAAAAACTGACCCCCTTGGTTAATATAGCGGTCATTTTGGACTGCTCAACATGTTAACTTTGGAGCAAGCAGTGACAATCCAAATACTTCATCAACAAGGTAAATCTATTAAAGCCATTAGTCGTGAACTGGGGGTGTCCAGAAATACCGTACGTAAATATTTACGGCAAAACACCACACCTCAGTATCAGCGTATACAGCCTAGAATAAGTATCCTTGACCCATATAAACCCTATTTACTCCAACGTGTAAACGCAGCTCATCCTGAATGGATTCCTGCTGTTGTGCTCTACCAGGAAATTTTAGGGTTGGGATATCCAGGAAAGATCAGGATCTTGAGGGAATATCTTGCAACATTAAAACCAGTTGCTCAACCGGAACCGATCATTCGTTTTGAAACCCAACCTGGCCAACAAATGCAGGTAGATTTCACGACAATTCGACGCAACAACACGACTTTAAAAGCCTTTGTCGCAACATTAGGGTATTCCAGAGCGACTTTCGTGAAATTTTATGATCATGAACGTACGGATGCATGGATCGATGGTCTAGAAAATGCATTTCAGTTTTTTGCAGGAGTACCTCAAGAAATCCTGTTTGATAACGCTAAAACGATCATGATTGAACGGGATGCCTATCAGGAGGGGCAGCATAAATGGAATCCCAAACTGCTCGACTGCGCCAAGAAATACAGCTTTCGTCCTCGCGTATGTAAGCCCTACCGTGCACAGACCAAAGGCAAAGTTGAACGCTTTAATGGATACCTCAAATCAAGCTTTATTGTGCCATTGAAAGCAAGCCTGAAGACTTCGGGTTTACTGTTAGATGTTGATGTCGCCAATGCCCACATTGGCCGGTGACTGCATGAAACCGCCAATCAGCGGATTCATGCCACCACGCAAGAAAAACCGGCTGTTCGACTGCAACAGGAGCAGCAAAAATTTACGCCATTACCGCAATCAGATACAGGTTCTAGCACTGTACCTGTTGCAGCAGCACAGCATGTCATGCCCTACGAGAGTTTGCAGCATCCCTTATCGGTATATGACCAGTTGCTGGGAGTTTCCTGATGAATCTGCAATACGACCGTATAGAGCAACTTTGCCAAAAGCTCAATCTGCCTGCCATCGCATCACAATGGTCACATCATGCACAACAAACATTAGGTCAAGATGGAAGTTATGCCGACTTTGTTGAAGCTATCTTGACGCATGAATATGCTGCCAGGCAACAGCGCAGCCAGCAGGTCCTGATGAAACTCTCAGGCCTGCCTCAAGTGAAAACGCTGGAAGGTTACGATTTTAATTATGCACTGGGTGCTCCCAAATCACAGGTGGTCGAGTTGTTCAACCTGAGCTTTATTGCTAGAGCAGAAAATGTGGTGTTTCTCGGGGCTAGCGGTGTAGGGAAAACGCACTTATCTATGGCATTAGGCTATAAGGCCATCATGAACAATGTCAAAACCAAGTTTATTACCGCCGCCGATCTCACGCTGCAACTGAGTACAGCCTATCAGCAAGGTAAATTGAAAACCTATATGCAACGTGCGGTACTGGGACCAAAGTTACTGATTATCGATGAAATTGGTTATTTACCGTTTGGACGTGAAGAAGCGAATCTGTTCTTTAACGTGATTGCCAAGCGTTATGAAAAAGGCAGTACGATATTGACGAGTAACTTACCCTTTAGCCAATGGTCTAAGTCGTTTGCGGATGATGTTACGTTGACCGCTGCGATGTTAGATCGGTTGCTGCATCACTGTCATGTGGTACAAATATCGGGTGAGAGTTATCGTTTGAAGGATAAAAAAAGAATTGGGATTCAGCCCCAGGTTGAAATTTAATACGAGATCAAAGGGGTCAATTTTAGAATGCCGTTGACAATGCTCGCACTTAAATTTTGGTATGAATTCTGGTTCCAGAAATTGAACCGTACCGGGTTTGTCGGAGACTTTTTTATTTAAGTTAGGCCACCTGACCTAACGGGTTAATCTTATCATAGTACATTGCTTCAAACTCAAAAGGCGATACATAACCCAGTGCACTGTGTACACGCTTTTTATTGAACCAATCTACCCTGTTTAGTGTCGCAAGTTGTACATCTGCTAAACCTTGCCAATCTGCTTTTAAATATTCAATCACCTCTGTTTTGTATAAGCCATTCACCGTTTCAGCCAGAGCATTATCGTATGAATCACCAGTTGTACCGACTGATGCTCGTAAATTTGCAGCTTCTAAACGATTGGTATAGCGAATAGAAAGATATTGCACACCTCTGTCGGAATGATGAATCACATTCTTTGGCATGCCTCGATCATGCAATGCTTGCTCTAATGCATCGAGCACCATATCTGTATTCATTCGTGTAGATACTTTCCAGCCAACAATTGCTCGTGAGAACACATCAATAATAAAGGCGGTATAGACCCAGCCTGAATTTGTTTGAATATACGTAAAGTCACTGACCCACAGTTGGTCAGGATGATCAGCAGTAAAATTACGTTTCACTAAATCATCTGCTCGTTTTTGGTCATCTCGGCTACGGGTGGTTTGTTTGTTCTTACCTCGCCAAACACCTTGTATACCTAGCTTTTTCATTAATCGAGCAACAGTACAGCGTGCAATAATATAGCCTTCACGTTTCAGTTTTTGCCAGACTTTACGTACACCATACCGACCTGAACTTTCCTTCCAAATTCGTTTAATCTCCTCAGCATGATGCAAGTCATGTAAATCTCGCTTTGCTCGATGTTCTGGATTTTCGCAGAGATCTAGAGTCCGGTAATAGGTTGAAGCTGCGATCGGTAAAATCCTACAAATCGCATCAACACCATATAAGTCTTTATTGTTATGGATGAAATCCACCATTATTTGTGTGGGCGGTCGAGCTCCGCCTGGGCGAAAAAAGCGGCTGCTTTACGTAGAATTTCATTGGCACGCTTTAATTCTTTAATTTCACGTTCCATTTGCTTCATTTTTTCTTGGTCAGATATCTGTTGTACTTTAATAGGATTTTGCTGATCTAAATGCTTTTGATGCCAGGCACGAAGTGTTTCAGGAGTACAACCAATCTTAGGCGCAATTGCTGTGATTGCAGCCCAATTCGATGGATAATCTTTCTCGGATTCAATCAATAATTGAACCGCTCTTTCTCTGATTTCAGGGGTATATTTTAATTTTGTCATCGGGATAGTCTCTCAGAATATTGACTCTCCGACAAACCCGGTACGGTTCATTCAGTTCTTTGGACAATTCCCTTTTAGATCAATAATAGAGACTAATATCAATTATCTTATACATGGTATGTGGTTGATTCCATTAATAGTCCTTGGATTTTTTTTATTCACTGGTATTAAAATTCATCAGAAGAATATTAGTAAAATATCTAGATATTAACAGCCTAAAAATATTATCTAGCCCTATGCAAAGATATGCATAGGGTTATTACTTATTTAGAAATTAACGTAGTATCATTTTTTTTGGGAGTTTCAAAAGAGATTTTTTCAAAAATTATTAAACTAAAGATTAAGACTCCGATTAAGCCAATTAGTCCCATAATTAAGAAAGTTGCTCTAAATATCAAGCCATAAGTCAAAATTTTACTTAAATATTTTTTTCCCATATTAGCTCTAATAAGATTACTTTCTTCATTACAAAATATTCCAATATCAATTGAAGAATTTCTTTCTAATCTTTTAAAGACTTCTTCAGATTGTTTGATTAAAAAAGATGTTCTTTGATCTAGCTTCCAGAAAACAAATGCCGTAATACTTAAGAAAATGGATAAAAATATTCCTATGTAAGCAAAGGTACTTGAGGACTGAATGGAAACACCTATAGCGGTTCCTAATCCAGCAATGATAAAAAGAAAATAATTGAACATTGTTATTCTTTGGTTGGAATGTAATTCAAAGTACTTCCAGGCATGTTCAACAGCTTGTTCAGAATTAATCCTATTTGTCATATTAATATTACCCAATTGAAAATTATATGAATTATATAATTTATTCAATTGAATAAACTAATCTAAATAATTCTGCTTGATACTTTGCATCGTGCAAAGCATTATGATCTCCTTGTAAAGTAGGATGTACATATTTATCTATTGAACTTGACTTTGTATCGTACCAGCTACATTTTGTGGCTCCCATAAAAAGAGCTTTGATATCTATAGCTGATATACCAAAAGGATTTCTATTTAAATATTTTAGAAAATAAAAATTTATAAAAGACCAATCGAAAGGCGCATTAAGTCCTACAAATATAGGTCTAGAGTCCTCTGGTAAATACTTGAGTATCCAACTTTCAAATTGAGACATTGCTTCTATGGGGGGAATACCTTTCTTTCGTGCTTGGTCTAAAGTTATTCCTGACACTTTTAAAGCTTCTTCAATTGCTTGATCACTGATTGGTTGGAGCATTATTGTAAATTCTATATCAGGGTTATATACGAAACATGCTCCTATAGTCAGCATACTGTGTTCACCTACTATAGGACCTGCTGTTTCAATGTCTACAGAAATATAAACCTCTTTTTTATACATTCTTATGCTCCTTCCAATTAGAATTATGTTATCCAGCCATTATAGGTGAAGGCTTTAGCTTACTAAGAGCCTGATGGAAGTGTGAGATTTTTAATTCTGAATCAGGAAAAGCTAAAGAAACTGCCGTTGGATATAACCGTGTACGAATATCTGAATAAGTCCAACCTGGTTCTGCTCCGTGAGGAGCAGTTGCACTTACTAATTCGGCAATTTCATCTTCCGAAAAATCGATGTCAGACAAATCTTTAGTAAAAAGCTCATGTCGTTCTTCATTAGATGGGCGAACAAACTCTTCTACAATGGAAGCTCTACGCAAAACAGCTGCATCTAAAGCAGCTAATCGATTAGTACATAAAATTGCAAAGATACGGCCACCATGTTTTCTTAAATCATCTATTGCTTGAATTAAAGTATTCACACCAACTTTATCTTCATGATGACTATTTTCTTGACTTCGAGATGCTCCAAGCGAATCACCTTCATCAATAATAAGAAAAGCTCGACCATTTCCATGTCCAATAGACCGAGTGATTTCATCGAATGCTTGTGCAATGAGAGTACCCATTTCACCAACTTTACCAGTTCCTCTGACTTTATTACTAAGCTTAAATAGCAAAGCATCTTCTATTTTCGCATCACGAGCTAATCTATTAACAATTGCTTCAGCATTTGCAGTTTTTCCAGTACCTACATCACCATGAAAAATAGCTAAAGGATATTGATCGACAAGAAGATCAATAACCGCTAGTTTTTTCCCATGTTTTTGTTTACTCCATTGTTCTAACTCATCAGCCTGAAGCAAAAGTTGTACTTGTTTCTTAATACGGGAATATCTAGATTCAAAACCGAGTAATTTGTCAGCTAAATCATCAAATTGTTTAATTGGTAAATCTGTCTTAACTTCAAAAACTGTTGATTTACTCATGAGTAGTCGCTCCTATTAGCTCCATAACCATTACTGCTATAACCTCGCTCCCCTGATGCAGAAAGGCTACTGTGAGTGGTACTTTCTGTTGTTGAGACCCAAGTTATTTCCAATGGTAATTTGGAAGCTTTTTCTGATTCATTACGATATTTATCGGTATGTGACAATATAATTCTAATTCGTCCATCTGGTGTGTGGGGCCACATTACTCCGCCAGGTCTTTCAGTACCAGATGCACCTTCAGTTTGAAATATGTACTTAATAGCTCTAACTTCTGAACCATAGGAAGATATCAAAGTTACATCAACTTTAGATAAATATTCATTTTTTGCTAATAGTTCAATATCATGGGCATATTCTTTCGCTTTATCTTCAGTCATCGCTCTTGTGCTACTAGCGATCATAATTAAATCTGCTTTAATACTACGTACAACTTTTTCAACATCAGCTACAGTGTAAGTACTCGAATAAGTACTTGAGTATGATGAACTCATGCTTTAATCCTTAATTTTAAATTTATTACCGAATATTTCTTTCCAAATGTCGTTATCATCTTCTACTGATGCATAATTTGCAGTTTCCCAAGCTTGTAAGGCTATTTTGACGATTTGTTCTTTCTCTTCTATAGTTATTCGAGACGCTACATTATTTTCATGGTTAGCAGGATCAATAATTACAACAGGATCTGAAAAATATTTCTGCACCTTAGCCGAGTTCTCAGGGAAATCAATACGCTCATTTAATTCACTTTGAGCTATAAATCCTAAAAATTCTCTAAAACGTTGTTCAATATTTTGTGTTGGTCCATCACGATCTTGTAAATAAGCTAGTATCAACTCTAGATGAAAAGATTTAAGGCCCGGAGGGCACGCAAAATTTTTCCATCGTTTTGCCATACGCACTAAAGTGCGGTAATGCTTATCTGAATTTTTTCTATCACGAATAAATTGAATATGACAAGGAGCACAAGTTAGGTTTTTTTCTTTAGTTTTTAGATCATATTGCCAACCATGGTTTGGTTCTTGGGCATCTTGAATTACAGGAACTACATCTACACTCAGCCCACTTTTGACAAAAGTTACTGTAGCTGCTCTCCGTTGAATCTCAAAATCTTCAACAGCTTTAGTTGGATAAATTTTTGTGAGTAACGTGTAAATTAAGTCATTAAGATTGTCTAATGTCGAATCATCTACATTTTTATTACTGATATAAAATACAATATCTACATCGATAGGATCATCTACAGTTTTCTTCAAAATTGTATACTTTGCAAAAGAACCGGCTTTAACTACTTTTGCTATTTTTAAGTCAGAGTTTGAAGTGATATGTTTGCGTAACTCTGTTATTAAATTATCCACTTGTGCATGATATTCTGTACGTTTTTCTGAAGGTAAACGAAGTACATTACCATCATAATATTGAAGATCTGAATTTGTAAGTGACATTCTGATGTGTTTCCCCAAGTTAGTTATTAAGTGTTAAGCCATGAGTAATATAATCTGCTGTTACTGCAGCAGCTGCTTTTGCGGCTAAGTCATGAAAGCGATTGTCTTTTGTGGAATCACCAAAGTCACTAATTCCTCTAATCATTAACACGGGTTTTTTATGTAAAGCACAAGCCGCAAATACTCCTGCACCCTCCATTTCAGCAACTTCAATTTTTCCATTAAGTTCTTTTAAGGCTTTAAATTTTTCAGGATCTCGAAGAAGCTTCTCACCACTTCCAATAGTGACTGTTTTAGGCATAACACTTTTAGTTACTGGGCCAATTTCAATACTATCTGGAAGTATGATTTCTAAGGCTTCATAGCTCTTTATTAAGCGACTTTCTAAAGAACTTTTGTTAGATAAATATGTGCTAACATCCTGTCTAACTTTAAGATCTAACACTGTGCTTTTAGGCCGGTGTTCTGTAGCGCCACCTTCAATGAGAGCTGCTCCTTCGTATGCAACGACTTGTTCAGATAAAACAACTTCGCCTAAAGCACATTTTTCGCGCATTCCCGCAGCAATACCTAACATGATTACATTTTTAGGTTGTAATTCAATTAGTAATGTGGTGGTGATTGAAGAAGCATCTACATTTCCAGCGCTAGAAAAACATGCTATTGCGCAATTAGCCCGTATACCATCATTGCGAATTATTTCTGTTTTCCATACATGGAGACCCGTACTTGTAACTATAGGCTGTACACCTTCATTAATATTTAATGCTTGCCTTGCAGCTGATAATTCAATTGGTAAAGCTGTCAAGACTAATACATCTGGCGGAAGAGCTGCGTGTCTAGCTTGTTCCTCTTTATAAAAGATCGTAATAATTCTCTTTGCAATTTGAGAAAATTCTAATACAGGTTCTTCTAAAGAGAGTGCTGAAATACTTTTTACCACAGTAGAACCGGTATTTTGCAAATAAGTTTGAGGAGTGTCTCTAAATTTTTTTAGCAATCCTAATGCACCATTTCCATCTTCTTTATTTGATCCGATTTGTAGATCTAAAGGCAAAATAGGCAACCCTTTTTTTACCATTTTGTGAGCTCTATCTAATACTCCTTTACCACCACCTAGTGCAATCATTGCTGTAGCATGCTCAATTTGTTCTTCACCTACATTGCTACCTGTTAAGATTTCGTCATCAATACAAATATGTTCAGCAACCCCACGAGCAATCATGCTATTTAAAAGCCGTCGCTGTTCGGAATTGGTTTTGCATTGCAACCGATCATTTGATGCAACAATCTTAAGAAAGATTTTGTTTTCTATCCCTTGAGTTAGTTCGTTTATTTTTCTAGCAATAGTCCAATCAAAAACTAAAGATTTTTGAGTTTGATTTACAGGCTCTGCTGAAAAATAACCGATAAAGCTGCCTCCAGCATTAATAACTTCTGTTACAAGAGCTTCAACAAATGAATGAGCCTTATCGATCTGGTCATCATTTGTAGTAAGAGAAATGCTACCTGCAAGGAGAATACAACTATTTGAAAGAGAAACTGGATTACTCATTCTCCCCTTACCCCCTAAAAAATATAATAATTTTTAATAGATGAAGGTTACATTAACTATTGCAAGTGTTCTTTGAAAATTTATTTAGCTTTGTAATTTTAGTATGCAAGTAGTTTAATTGTTCACTCCTCCAGGTATCACTGCAAATATGGCTGTACAGTGGTAAGAACCCTACAAACGCGATTGAATGAGATAAAGTAATATACTGTAGTACCAGCTGTTAAAAGGAAAAACCACCAAAACACCTAGATTACTAATTGTTACTGAAGGAATATCCATAATTTTGGAAAAAGTTGTCTAGATAGAAGAAGAACTCCTAATAAAGTCGCAATTATTGCACGAGCATGCTGAGAAAGGCGGCACTCAAATCTACAGTTGCTATGTGAGTTGTGAGTTATGACCCGGCAAATATGATAACTCCAATAAAATCATTAATCTAAACATTTGCTGAATCTTCATTAAATTACTAACCACTGAATTAGATGGATGAAATGGTAAATATATAGTTGTGAAGGGCTTTGTTGCACAAACCTATCTGTAAAGGCTTTTTCAGCGATATAATTTTCAAATGAAGAAGCCTACACACAAAATCTACCGCACAACCAATTGCCCCGCATATAACCGAGCACTCATGAGTCGCGGAAATATTGTCATTTGGTTTGATCCTGCTACGCAATGGTATGCTCCATCAAAAGGCAAACAAGGGCGAAATCAAACCTACTCCGACGCAGCTATCCAATGCTGCTTAATGATTAAATCCTTATTCCGTCTATCTTTACGTATGGTCACTGGCTTTGTGCAAAGTCTGATTGAACTTTGCGGATTAAATTGGACCGCACCAGATTACAGTACGCTTTGTAGAAGACAAAAGCATATTGATATTGCAATCAGCTACCAAAAAAGTAGCGATGGGCTGCATCTACTCGTAGACTCTACAGGCATGAAGTTTCTAGGTGAGGGCGAATGGAAACGCAAGAAACATGGAGCTGAATATCGTCGCCAATGGCGTAAACTACATATTGGTATAGATGCCAAAACCCTACAAATACGCGCTATTCAGCTCACAACCAATAATGTCAGTGATTCACAGGTGCTTGGTGATTTACTTAATCAGATTCCACAAGATGAGCAGATTGACTCTGTTTATACCGATGGAGCTTATGACACCAAGCAATGCCGTCAGGTCATTGCAGATCGGCAAGCACATGCGGTGATTCCACCTAGAAAAAATGCGAAACCATGGAAAGATACAAAGATCAGCTCGCTAGCGCGAAATGAATTACTTCGAACAGTTAAACGTTTAGGCAGGACATTATGGAAAAAATGGTCAGGCTATCATCGCCGCAGTTTGGTGGAAACCAAGATGCATTGCATCAAATTATTAGGCGATAAATTAATGGCAAGAAGCTTTCCTAGTCAGGTGAATGAAATTCATGCACGTGTAGCAGTCCTCAACAGATTTACGGAATTAGGTCGACCACTTACCCAAGTTACGCCTTAAATTTGGCTCAATTAGGGGCGCTTTGTATTTCAAATCTTTGTGCAACAAAGCCGATGGAAAGTATCTACACGGATGAATACAGATATGGTGCTCGATGCACTTGAGCAAGCATTGCACGATCGAGGCATGCCAAAGAATGTGATTCATCATTCCGATAGAGGTGTTCAATATCTTTCTATTCGCTATACCAATCGTTTAGAAGCTGCAAATTTACGAGCATCAGTCGGTACGACTGGTGATTCATACGATAATGCTTTGGCTGAAACAGTGAATGGCTTATACAAAACAGAGGTGATTGAGTATTTAAAAGCAGATTGGAAAGGTTTAGCGGATGTACAACTTGCGACACTCAACTGGGTAGATTGGTTCAATAAAGAGCGTGTACACAGTGCATTGGGTTACAAGTCGCCTTTTGAGTTTGAAGCAATGTACTATGATAAGATTAACCCGTTAGGTCAGGTGGCCTAACTTAAATAAAAAAGTCTCCGACAAACCCGGTACGGTTCAGTCTCAATTTTCACACTTCATGCAACAGAGTCGTTTTTATCCTAAGGTCCTTACCACTTGTATTCTTTACGAACATATATCAAAAAAAGTGTAGCAAGTTGCTACACTTTTCGCTAGATCAACTCTTTACCAAAAATATCATTCAGTCTTTCACGAATACTATGGACGAATTCCGGATTACTTTTAAGTTTATGCTTCATATTTCGTTTAAAGTCATTCAACCCCATACCAATTTCAGCAAAATCCATTTGGAATAAAGTGTCATTAATGACAATATTTGCTTGAGAGTCAGTGAGGCATCCTACTTTTTTAAACCACTTCTTGAACTGCTGATAATTTTCATCATTATTAAAAATATACCAAGAACGTACATTCATATCGAATTTAGCCCCTAATTCTTTTACGGATGCATTGTCTTCAAATGGAACATCAAGATAGATTTTTTCAATCACTGCAAATTCATCCAGTGCCTTATCAGCAATCCGATGATGCAGTTTAAAATTCACACCTACAATTGGACGGCCTTTCTTAACGGTTTCATACTCTAATTGTAGATCTGTATTTTCGTTAATTTCTGCCACTATTTTGTCTAATACATAGCGTCTAAAATCTACCCAGCGATCATATTTGGTTTCATTAATATCAATCAGTGCTTTCAAGTTTTCTAAAAGTAATGGCACTTCATAACTCTTTTGATTGGCGTACTTAAATTCATTTTTAATGAAATAAGTATAGAGACTCATACTGGCAACAGAATCTAGGGCAAAAAGATGTTTTAGCTGATAGGTAGTAAAATTACCCCCAGCCAGTTGAGTGAAATACGGCAACACCTCACTGGTAAAACGAATCTGAATCGCATTTTTAGAATCATCTTCCCATCTTAACTCACGGATAATGGGAACGACAGAATGTACTTTTTTAGTCTTTCTTTTACCATTATCAGCAGGCTCCTCAATAATAAAATGAGCTACCCGGGATGAAAGCTCTTTGTAGATCCGATCTATTGCAACATTAATTGAATTACGTTTATTTAATCCTAGTAAATCTGCCAAATCATCCTTATACAAATAAATATAAGTTTGTTCGGTAATTTCACCATCTACCCTATTTTTCTCACTATAATTCGCAACCGCCATTGCATATAGAAGTGCCTTATATTCATTGGCTGATAATTCGATTGGGCGAATTAAACGGTTACTGGTACTGACAACGCCATTATGGCGAATGTTGCCTATACAGTAAGGAATATAATTCGATTCTTCTTGCAATGGTTCAGATTCTGTCATAACCGTGATATTTATAATTTAACTTAGTTTTTATATACAAAAGTGGAAAAACTTTCAAGACTTTCACCACAAGATTCTAAAAGTGGAAAGTTTGTCATCAAAAAGAAGCATTTTAGCCGGTTTTCTGCATTTAAAGTGGAATTAATTATAATCTTTCCACCCTATGATGACAGACCTTCCACCTTTAGTCTCGAAATTACAGTTCAGAAGGCCTATTTTTACTTTTTTCATTCAGATCTAGTTAGGTTAAGTCAGATAAAAACCCTGATGTGACAAGGCTTCCACCTTTTTGTTAGATTTAAAAGGTATAACTGCACATATAATCATCAGGAAATATCCAATAAAAAAAGATTATCCACAGGTTAAGAAGATACAGTGACAATCTTTCCACCTTTAAAGCTTAGTTATGAGACTTTATTAACAGCTTAAATATTTGTTTTTGCAATTATTTTTAAATAAAAATAGCAGATATAAAAATAGCAGTGACAAACTTTCCACCCTAGTGACAGACCTTCCACTTTAGAGTGACAAACCTTCCACTTTAGAGTGACAGACCTTCCACTTTAGAGTGACAAACCTTCCACTTTAGAGTGACAAACCTTCCACTTTAGAGTGACAAACCTTCCACTTTTAAATCTATAAGCATTTGTTTTATATAATAAAAATATGATCCTAATTATTAATTAGCTAAATAACTAATTATTCTAATTTTTAATTAAGCTAGCTTAGTTAAAAATTTATTTTTTAAACTGTTTTACAGCTGAATAAATAGGATTTATAAATTTAAAAACTATAGTAAGATGAATGAAAGTTATTTATATTACTAAACATTCAAATAAGGAAGCATCTGACACGCATGTCTGCAAAAATTATTACTGTTGCTAACCATAAAGGCGGATGTGGCAAAACAACGACTGTTGTACACCTAGCCTCAGAACTTGCCAATCTGGGCAACAAAGTTTTAGTCATTGATTTAGATCCTCAAGCAAACGCAAGTTTACACATTGGGATCCAACATCCAAGCGAAATTGCTGTCACTACAGCAGAATTACTAGTGGGCGATATTTCGTTGTTGGCAGATGCATTACAAGAAGAAACGAACTTTGAAAAAGTATCATTAATTTATGGTTCCTTGAATTTAGGAAAAACTGAAGATCAACTAAAAGAAGAAGCTCCCCGTCCTTCAGAAGAGTTAAATATCAAGTTAAAACTATTAAAAGATCTATATGATTTTATATTGATTGACTGCCCACCTAGCCTTAAATTATTAACCAGCAATGCCCTGGCATCCTCAACACATGTCATTATCCCTATCGAATCAGGATCACAATATGGATTATATGGGGTAACAGATCTTTTAAATCATCTTGAAAAGATCAAACGTATTAATCCAGATTTAGAGCTTTTAGGCGCTTTACTAATTAAGCATGATGAACGTCAGAATGTCTGTAAGCTGATTCGGGATGAAGCCTTGAAACAAGTGGGTAAAATTTTAGAAACCACAATTCCTCAAAGTACTAAAGTCAATCAAGCAGCCATTCTGCAACAACCACTTTTGAAAGTAGAAAAAAATTCAAAAGTACGTAAGGCTTTTGAAAGCCTTGCCAATGAAATTGTATTGAAAATTTAAACCTGAGAGCATTATGGCAAGCACCAAAGAGCTTTTAGCTCAGAAACTGAAACAGAATACAGAAAAACATCAGCAAGCACAGAAAGACAATATTAAAGAGCTGAAAGAGTTTAGACGTAATGTCCCTATTGAGGATATCAGCCGAAGTCTAAACCAGCCGCGTAAAATATTTGAAGAATCACAGTTAAAAGAACTGGCGGATTCTATTAATGAAATCGGCCTTTTGCAGCCCATTACAGTGCGTAAACTGGATAATCTGAAATATGAACTGATTGCAGGCGAGCGACGCTTACGGGCACATCAGTTACTCGGAAAGTCTGTGATTGAAGCCATTATCATTGATGCAAATAATGTAGAAGCATCTTTGTTAACCCTGGCCGAGAATTTAAAGCGTCAGGATCTGACAGATTATGAGATTTTTATTGGCCTGAACTCACTTGATGAGAAATTAAAGAAAAACAAGCAACGTTTAGCCAATTCACTGGGTTTAAATCGCGAAGATATGTACAAGTATTTAGCATACGAAAAACTGCCGCAAGCAATTTTAAATGACCTTGATGTGGAACCAGGCTTGCTAGGCCGTACTGCTGCAACTGCATTCAAAAAATTTCTATCGGATCATCTTGAACAACTCTCTGAAGCCGAAGTGGCCTTACTCGGAGCTTGGGAAAAATTAAAAGACAAAAAACTCGAGCAAAGCAAAGTTACTACTTATGCTGAAAAACTATTGAGTCAGAATCCAGAAAAACTGACCACAACATCCGTGGTCAGAAAAATTGAATATGCCGGTAAGATTGCGGGGAATATCAAACTGAATCAAAAACAGCTTAAGGTTTCTCTGAATATCTCGGAAATTGACGAAGCCAGTCTCTTACAATTAGAAGATTTCTTAAAACAGCTGATTCAAAAAAGCGAAAAAGTGTAGCAAGTTGCTACACTTTCTTAGCACCCTGAAACTAATTACATCCTCATGCATTATTGAATTTTATTTTCTTAAGTATGCTTCTTTACATTTGGTCTTTGAGAGTACTGTTACTTCGGACTGAGATTAAATTCTGCCTTTCTTCTTGTGGAGTAGTTTTATATTTATCCGGAAATATTATATATGTCCATATAAGCACTCCCAGTTTTCAGGTTTTGTATCAAAATAATCAATTCTTATCAGATTTTTCGATAGGGAAGTATATATGCTGGTGGAACATAAATAATTTGGTGGTGTTTCAAAAGGTATGCTGCCGTTAAAAAAATACGTTATTAAGGTAAAAGAAAGTAAGCATCCAGCTAACACAGCCTTACCAAGCGATCCTATAAGCCTTAATTTAGTTCCCACCTAAAAACAAGTGGGGACTTAATCTATGAACATGGATATATATTCAGCAACACCTCCTGTTGCTAAAAAACGCAGAACATACAGCAAAGAATTCAAATTCAGTATTGTCAATGCCTGCAAAAATCCTAATACCTCGATCGCTTCGGTCGCACTGCAACATAGTATTAATGCCAACCTTGTCAGTCGTTGGATCAGGATCTTCAGGCATCATGAGGGTGCCGTGCAGGATCCTACTCATGTGAATCCAGCATTTATTGCTTTGCCTTACACTGCTGCAATCAGCCAACCTATTGATGAGAGGATCACGTTGTGTATCACCGTGCCTCATACGAATAATGATA
>NZ_VOYW01000005.1:0-146397 GCF_013420085.1 Acinetobacter sp. YH12027 | reverse complement strand
AAATGGTTGAGTGATGGGAGAGAATGTTCAAGAGTGGATTCTAAATGTTCAGATAAAGACATAAAAAAATGAGCGTATTCACATACACTCATTTTTACTACATTTTACTAAAATTTGCTTAACTGACTGGCATTACCCTCAAATGAGGGGCTTTTTTTAATCTGCTAGTGCAGCTTTTAGATTACAACCATATTGCATGGTTTCTTGTGCATGCTTGTATGTGGTATAGCGGTTGATAATAAAATCATAAAATTGGTCTGTATTCGCAAATACCTGACTCAAATCTTCGTTTGCGGCATTTGGCAGTTTAACGTCTTTCACCAAGGCTAAGTTCACATGTCCGAGATGATACATTTCAGAAAAATAATGATTCATTACTTCGCAATAGGCAATTTTGGAGCTTTTTAAAGCGGTATTGGCAACAAAATGCTGATTTAAAGTTTTTAAGTTCTGAACATCTAAAGCGGATTGATCTGAAAAAGCCATACTTTCTACTTTTTTTAGTTGGCTAAAATCAGCTGCTAGAGTCTGATTTAATTGTTCAAAGCGTTGTTGTAATCCCGCTGTATCGGCAACTTGATAACTTTGCGGATTGAATGTTTTCTTTTCTTGTTCATTTGCAGAACACGCCGTGAGCGTCATTGCCGTCAGAACGGTTGTAACAAGAAATAATTTCATCAAAGTCTCACTTAAACAATCAAAAGCTCGATCATTATGCCCGAAAACAACTAGATGATTCGCACCTAAATCGCTTTTTCATTCAGATAACGCCAATAACGACGTGGCACATACTGCACATGTAATTTCATATTACGTCGGGCTTCAATATTGACACTTCTAAAATAATCTTTCCAAAGCTGATCATATAAAACTTCCTCATCATCCAGTTCGATATTGAAAGATTGACTATGGCCTGACTGTATTTGCCCATCTATGGTTGTGGCATCCATATCCGCTTGATGCACCTGCTGTAGATCATAGTAAATGCCGTAGCTGCGTTTTTCATCGTAAATCAACCAACGTTGATCTTGATAGCGTGATTTGAAATGCCGTTCGATCAAAGGCAATACATTAAAGTCAGGTGAGACTAAACTGATAAACAAACCATCCTGACATTTTTTAAAACGCACAAAAGCTTCCATACGATGTTTTTCACGTCCCACTTGCTTCGCCCATTGACTCAGACCCAATACGTCTGCATGACCATAATTCTTTGATACATCTCGCTGCTGCTGAAACACATACACTGCAAAATTAAAGCAATGCTGAAAAGCCTGCTGCTGCTCGGATAAAAATGCATAATAAAACTGTTTCAACGCACGATCAGATGCTTTGAGTTTTAAACCCTGCCATACCCGCTGTGCATGTTCATCATGACTTGCTACATCAATGACATCGGCGAAAAGACCCGCCTGTACTTGCCCATCCGTGCAAATCTGTACGTCAAATTCCTTAAATTGAAAGGCCCGAAAAATGCAGCTTAGTAATCCTGTCATCGTGCCATCAAAGACATAAATACTCACGACTGTATCCTAAAAACCTAAGTTCAATTGATGTGAAATCTGCTGAGTATATTTCGACTGACCACTTTGCAAGATCTGCTGACGTATTTGATGTGGCTGTTGATCTCGAATAAATTTGGGAGAATCTTCACAGCGTATAAAATGTTGTGCTCTGTTGTAGGAAATACCCATACGTTTTAATTGGTCGATATGGATTTTCCCAAAACGTCGTGCTTGAACAATTTTTTGAGCAGAACGTACACCAATACCCGGCACTCGCAAGATCATCTGATATTCTGCACGGCTGATATCCACGGGAAATTGCTCTGGATGACGCAGTGCCCACGCTAATTTTGGATCAATATCCAATTCTAAATTTGGATGCTCTTCATCGACCAACTCTGTCGCTTCAAACCCATAAAAACGCATCAACCAGTCACTTTGATACAACCGATTTTCTCGTAATAACGGTGGCGCAGAACCCACAGCTGGCAGCGCACGCTCCTCTTCATTAATTGGAATATAACCTGAGTAATACACACGCTTAAGCTTAAACTCTTTGTAATGACGGTCTGCCATCAGTATGACATCACGGTCAGACTCTTGATGTGCGCCCACCACCATTTGCGTCGTTTGTCCTGCGGGTACAAACTTAGGCACTGTACGTATTATTTTTCGTTCATCTTTAAATTGAATCAAACGGTCTCGGACGATACCTAAGTCTTTTTGAACTTCGACATGACTTTTTTCAGGTGCAAATTTTTTTAAACCATCTTCTGTCGGCATTTCCAAATTAATACTCATACGGTCGACATATAAACCTGCTTCGGTAATGATTTCCTGAGATGCCCCCGGAATGGTCTTCAGATGAATATAACCATTGAAATTTTCTTCTAAACGCAGCTTTTTCACCACTTGCAACATGCGCTCCATGGTGTAATCTGCTGATTTAAAAATTCCCGAACTTAAAAATAGCCCCTCAATATAGTTCCGACGATAAAAATTCATGGTCAAATCGACCACTTCCTGTACCGTAAATGCTGCGCGCTTTACGTCGTTACTTCGACGGGACACACAATATGCGCAGTCAAAAATACAGACATTGGAAAATAGAATTTTTAATAACGAAACACAGCGACCATCTTCGGTATAGCTATGGCAAATGCCGTTTCCAGTATTACCCAGACCTTTGTCTTTATTTTGGCGCTTACTACCACTCGAAGAACATGAGACATCATATTTGGCAGCATCGGCTAAAATTTGCAGTTTTTCACGGATACGTTCAGACATGGGAGAATTATAAATTTAAAGTGAACACAGCATTATTTTAAAAGGATCCACCTCAAAAGTCGGGTCATACATCATTACTACGACACGAGGTGTCGCTTAATTTCAAGTACAACTTTCGTGTAAGCATAAGACCATTTTGATATGAAATAACGAATATTATTTGCTTAATTTCACTCGCTTGGGCAAAGTAATTAGAGTGATTGGAGTATGCACATGACTTTATTAGAAAAACTTGGCATCAAACACCCTATATTTCTTGCCCCAATGGCAGGTGTTTCTACACCTGAGCTTGCTGCAGAAGTGTCAAATCAAGGTGGACTTGGTTCACTGGGTTTAGGTGCAAGCAGTGTTGAGAATGCACGTCAGCAAATTTTACAAACTCAAGAACTTACTGACCAACCTTTTCAGGTGAATTTCTTTTGTCATGATACAGTAGAACTCGATGAACAAGTTGCTGCCAAATGGATCATGCAATTTAAATCACGCTTTGCTCAATATAATGCAGAAGCTCCAGAAGCACTGAACTGTATTTATCCAAGCTTTAAAGACAATGACCATTTTCTAAACCTCTTACTGGAAACGCGCCCTAAAGCGGTAAGCTTCCATTTTGGTATTCCACATCCACATCAAATCCAGGCCTTGAAACAAGCGGGTATTTTGACTCTAGTTTCTGCAACCAACTTAGCAGAAGCTAAACTGATCGAAGCTGCAGGCATTGATATCGTGATTGCTCAAGGTATTGAAGCTGGTGGTCACCGCGGCATTTTCAATGAAAACTTTGATAGCAGCGTCAAGACTCGTGATTTGGTTCAGCTCTTGAAACGCCATATTCAATGCCCCATTGTTGCTGCTGGCGGCATTATGAATGGACATCAGGCCTATCAAATTATGGAGTTGGGTGCAGATGCTGTTCAATTGGGCACTGCTTTTGTGCAATGCAAAACATCAAATGCAAATGAAGCTTATCGCAAAGCACTATTTGATGCGCCCATCACGCAGATTACATCAAGTATTTCAGGCCGGCCTGCACGTGGCATTATCAATAACTGGCACACAGATATTGATACGCCGACTCGCCCAACCGTTCCGGCTTACCCATATAGCTATGATTTAGGCAAACAATTACATGCAGCAGCCAGCAAGCATGGCGTACATGAATATGGTGCATTTTGGGCAGGAACTAATGTCTCTCAAATACGTGAATTGGAAGCACCCGACTTGATCAATCAATTGGTTTTAGAAATGCGCTTTAACTAAGACCTCGCTCAACGCATCATTCAAACATGAATGCCTAATAAAAAGCCCTCAACATTGAGGGCTTTTTATTAGGTACTTATTTCAAATCAATCTAACTAACTTACAGCGGCCTACTTTGTATCACATTGCACAGATCTATTTCGTTTGACTTTAAGTTACTTGGTTTCAAGCAAATTGACCTGATCAACTTGAACATCACTCATGATCTGACCATGATCGAGTAAGTGATTAAAATAGTTCTCGACGACTTTATATTGATCTGCTGTAGATTCAACTTTATACATATTTTGGCGGAACTCATTACTAGAGCGTAAACCTTTGGTATACCAAGCAATATGTTTACGTGAAATTCGACAACCTGAATATTCACCATAAAAACCATATAACTCAGATAAATGTCCAAGCAATACGTCACGAACCTCCATAATACTTGGCGCCGCCATATGCTCACCTGTCGTCAGGTAATGTCCTATTTCACGGAATATCCATGGGCGACCTTGAGCTGCACGACCAATCATGACTGCATCGGCACCGGTATAATCCAATACATATTTAGCTTTTTCAGGTGTATCAATATCACCATTGGCAATCACAGGAATATTGATCAACGATTTCACATCTTTAATTAAGCTATAACGCGCCGTATTCAGATACATATCTTCACGTGTACGACCATGAAGTGCCAATGCAGCAATGCCAGCTTCTTCGGCGCGTTTCGCAACGCGCATAATGTTTTCATGACCATTGAGATAGCCCAAACGGGTTTTTAAGGTCACGGGCACATCAACTGCATCAACCACAGCATCTAAAATGCGAGCCACCAAGTCTTCATCTTTGAGTAGCGCAGAACCTGCCAATTTATTACAGACTTTCTTCGCCGGACATCCCATATTAATGTCGACAATTTGCGCACCATTTGCTACCTGATAGCGCGCAGCTTCAGCCAGCTCAGCTGGATCTGACCCTGCAATTTGAGCTGAGATAGGTGCTATCTCACCATCAAAATTGGCACGATAAAGACTCTTTTTACTCATGCGTAGCGTTTTATCTGCCGTCATCATTTCACTGACAGCATGACCTGCGCCAAAGTATTTGCAAAGTGTACGAAATGGGCGATCTGTAACCCCTGCCATAGGTGCCACCCACAGTTTTCTCTCGATGGGACGATCGAATAATTCTTGAATGACATTGTTTTTACTCAAAATCTTTTAACCTCGTTTAACTTCGTTTAGTCGCTTCGTATTGACTTTTAATGCTCTTTAGTTGCAACCTATTTGCACCACGAAATTTCAATGTTGCAAATTTATAGGTACAGTCACTAAGCGACAAACAAAAGACGGTACAACTCGGTATAGAGCTCAAGTCCGCGTACAACTTCAAGGCTACCCAGAATTCAAGCAATCCAAAACATTTAGCTAAAAGTCTTTGGCTGATGAGTGGATTAAACGCGCAGAGGCAGAAATTGAATTGCACCCTGAAAAAATGTTGAACCCTGAGGTGCAACTTAAGCAAAAACACTCAGAGAATTCATATTTCAGTATTTGGATGAGGCGGACAGTTTTGCTAGGACAAAAACAGGAGCACTACAGCATATCGCTAGTTTAGATATTTCTGAAAAGAATATCTATTATTTAACGCGACAAGACTTTTCTGATTACGCCGCTTCTTATAAAAGTATTAATCTTTCTGAACCCCAGCATTCTCTGCATTAAATTCTAATGATATTTTCTCATATAGTTTACTTTCAGCTGCTTCTAAGCGAGCTTTTGCGTCAGCTAATGCTTTCGGGTAATAAAGATAGCTTTTCATATCTTTATCACAGCTATCCAGTTTTTTCTCACAATCACTATCATTCCTTTTGGCTTCTCTAGACTCTCTCATTATTCTGTTGTAATAATTTTTGGCTTCGTACCATTTAAATTCAATTACATTATTAGCATTTGATGGTTCATCTTTAGCATAGCAATTCACTGATGCTAGGAAGCAAATTGTTAGTCCGTTAATAATTTTGGTTAGATAATGCACTATTTATACTCATTAAATTGGATGTTATTGTAAATAGTAACGTAATCTAACCCACCTGCCATAGGTGCCACCCACAGTTTTCTCTCGATGGGACGATCGAATAATTCTTGAATGACAGGATGTTGACTCAATGTTTTAACCTCTAGCTATATTTAGCAAATGATGCCCGAACCACATTCGAAATCTTCCAAGCCACTTTTACAATGCTAAATTCAAATGTATGTTCGCAAAATCTGTTGAGCGTAAAAAAGTTTCATGGCAATGATTATGCAATTGAATGATGACAATGAATATCAACATCGTTCAACGATTGAATTGAGGAATTTGAAGCTTCGGAATTGGACGGAAAATTTGCAATGCGATAGTTTAGTAATTCCAAACAAAAATTTCTACGCTTTTGCTTAAGAGTCGTTGAAACTTATGCATCAGCCATGTAGTTAACACACTATCGATTCAACATCAGACTTTCTGCGTATCTGCCTGCACAGGTGTTACTATAGAGGGTAATGCTAAAATCATTGAAAACTTAAACCCTATAAATTCACATCAGTGAGTTGAACTTTATGAAAAAATTGAAAATTTTCTCTTTTATATTTTTTGCTACTTTTCTGACTGCCTGCCAACAACCGAATGACGAGGTGGCTGCAGCTGAAAGCCAAAACGCTGATTTAACAACGGAACAAGCGACTCAACAATTTGAGCAGTCAGATGCGCAAATCAGTCAATACCTTGATGTTTTAGATGCTCCAAGTACATCGATCAAGGAAAAAACCCAAGTCTTATGTCATGACTACCCTCATGAATATAAAACTAACTACATGCCTGCCATGCTCAAACTCGCAGCCCAAGACTATACTCAAGATAAAATGTTGAATGATTTGAAGATTGCACAGGACTATTACAAAGAAAAACTCAAAATTGAATGCCCTGCTGAATAATCTCCCTTTCATCATGGCGTCATATTTCAGCGATAAATTGTTATTAAGCGAAAAGTGTGTAAGTTTCGCTGTAATAACAATGTAAAATACACTTCCCGATTTATTCGGGTTTTTCTTTTTAAAGCCTTTCAAATATTAAACGACATTTGAATGACACATATTATTTTGTAATGGATTTCAAACTATTGATTTATTTTGATAAGTTTTCAACAAATGTTCACAATCTAGACACATAACAACCAATTTTAATTACACTTTTATCATGATTAATACATTAAGTTATTTTTCCAAAAAAATAGACTGAAGATTGAATCATGAAAACTTTAAACAAAGTACTTTTCGCTACACTTATCTCTGCTGCTGCTGCAACTACATTTGCTGCTGAAGAACAAAAAGTTGAAGCTGCTGCATCTGAAGCTCAAACAACTGAAGTTGCTCAAGACGCAACTGAAGCGGCTCCTGCTTCTGAAACTGTTGCAAAATAATTGAGCAAAAATTTAAAAGCCCACAGATTGTGGGTTTTTAAATTCACAGGCATTTTTTAAGTCTTTCGCAGCTGTCAATGAATTTGATTTCAATTATTTAAAATATAAACGTTGAATTTGACGTGCCCGCCGGTTTAAACCCAATACTTTTTTTCTTTGTAAAATGTCTTCTTCACTAAATCCCAAGTGCTGGATTAATTCAGACATAGCTAAATCTGCATGTTCGATCAACACGGCATCTTGTTCAGTTGACCAAATCACGTTTGATACCTTTAATTTGTGCTGGCGTTTTAAATTTCTCATTTGCACAGTATAAAATACTTTAGACACATCAACAAAAAGCCCACCCGATGTGAGCTTTTTGCAAAGGCTGAGTAGTGATCATCTATTGAATTAAAAAATAGATTTTATGAGTCACGATTTAAAGATTTTCATCCTTGGTAATCATCACTGAAGTTAAAATTGGAACGGCAAAACAAGGTAGTAAAAGTAATATCCAATATTCCACCACTGGCTTAGCCACAACAAAGTTGATGACGATTGCCCCCAATACCATAACTAACGCAATCAAACCCAAGAAACGACTAAAAAATTTAGCTGGCATAACAATCCCCTTAAAAAATTATGGATTTCAGCTATTATATACCTTCATTTTTTATAATCTGTTGAAAATGATATTGGAATATTCATCTATTTAGCTCAAAAAGCATTCTTTTTCCAATCATCCCAACCAAACTGCTTGTTTCTACACGTGTAGATCTCCATAAATAGATTGACAATCACCTATGAGGCATATACATATTTATTCATTACTTATGTATTTTGCATAGTATACTGCTCCTGCTTTGTCGCCCCCATATGGCTGAGTTTATTGGAAAATATGAACAAAACTTTTTCGACCCCATTATGCTTTAAATCCCTTTCTGTACTGGCTTTATCCATTGGCTTGGCTGCCTGTGGTAATGGTTCATGGTGGAGCAAAGATGAACCCACTATGGAAGCGGAACAGATTAAAAAAGCCATTCCACCTCGCGTGAATGAACGTCTTTCATGGGCCAATGATATCTATGACATTAGTGATCAGCTCGGTATTCCGACCACGAAAGAAAATGTCTGTACGATTGTTGCTGTGGTCGATCAAGAGTCCAATTTTGTTGCTGACCCACATGTGCCGGGACTCGGTGAAAAAGCCGTTAAAGAAGTTCAAGATCGTCTTGAAGAAAAGTTTAAAGATAAATTGGGTGATGATATCGGTGGCACAGTCGCTGGCTATTTCCAAGATGTGTTAAAAAATCAGCCAAGTCCAGAAGATAACTATCTGAGCCAAATGCGCCGTGTTCAAACTGAACGTGAACTAGACGAGCTGTATCGTGAAATTTTTGACTATATGTCTAAACATTATCACGTGAGTGCTTTGACGGGCGCAGCGAAACTGGTTGGACAAGATATTGGTGAAAAGCTCAACCCAATTACCACTTTGGGTTCCATGCAAGTTCATATAGGCTATGCCAAAGACCACAAACGCCAAGGTGGAAATATTGCGGCACTACGTACAGACATGTATAGCCAATATGGCGGTTTGTATTACGGCATCCACCGTTTAATGATGTATCCAGCTGAATATGACAAACCGATTTATCGTTTTGCAGATTATAACTCGGGTCGTTATTCGAGTCGTAATGCGGCATTCCAAAGCATGTTAAATGACTTAACCCCTGCTGAGCTCGGCTTAGATGGTGACCTCTTACTTTATAATAAAGATGGTTCTCCACGTTCAGCAAAAAGCCAGTCTGAAACCGCGCTGATTGCCGTTTTTGCAGAAAACAATGTGATTGCGACGCCACGGCAAATTCGTTCAGATCTTAAAAAAGAAAAAGATCAGGACTTCGAAGATACTTTGACGTATAAAGCGGTCAAAAAGTTGTACCAAGAAAAGACTGGTAAAGAACCGTTTTATGCCATGATGCCTGAAGTCGTAATTTCTGGGCCGAAATTAAGCCGTGATTACAATACCAATTGGTTTGCCACACGAGTCGATGGACGTTATCAAACATGCATGCGCCGCATCAAAAACCTAAAACTTTAGCCTTATTTGATTTTGACGGAACCCTGTGTAACAAAGACAGTTTTACAGGGTTCATCTTCTATTCCCTGCCTAAAAGGCATATCGTGCGCCAAGGGATTAAAATTCTCCCTTGGATTCAAGGCTATTATCTCAAGCTATATCCTGCCCATGCAATGCGTCCTCGCCTATATGCCGCAATGTTTAGCCAAGCCAATCATGAGCAGGTTTTAAATCAAGCAGCACAATATGCTGAACATTTGATGGCGGAACTCAATCCTTCGCTATATGAACAATTACAGCAACACCAAAAACGCGGTCATGAAGTCGTATTGGTTTCTGCATCCGTCGATTTATATCTTAAACCTGTGGCCGAAAAGCTCGGGGTCAAACTGATTTGTACCGAAACAGCAGCCAATGACCAAATACTGACTGGTTTGTATCAAACCTTAGACTGTAGTGGTGAGCAAAAGAAAATTCGAGTTTTGGAGCAATTTAACCTTCAAGACTATGAGCAGGTATATGCCTATGGAAATAGCGATGAAGACCTCGCTATGTTTGAATTGGCCACCCACCATTTCATGAATGGACAGGATAAGTGCCTACCTGAACTCGACTAAAGTCGAGTAATTTAGTTTGGTTTATTAATCAAAGTTAACAATCACAAACTTAAATTTAAGTCGCTCTAATATATGGGTAAATTTTGAAAATTCTGCTTTTATTTTGACTTTATAGTGTGCTATTTTTCTCATTAATTAGAAATAATGCGGTCAAATATTAAAAGCGGGAAAAGAATATGAATCAATTCAATCCACCGAAATATGTCAAAGGCCTCCATATTAAATTTGGCGAAAATCCATTTGTACTCCTTGCTCAATTTGCCTTCTCAGCCACTCGCCAGATGTGGACGAAAGAAGAAATTGAATTGGTCATTCGTATGGCTAAAAAAGGAAATTATATGAATTTGATTAAGATCCTCAAATTACATATCAAAAAGTAAAATAGATATTTCCCCAAAGTTAATATAAAAAAGCCATGCAATTGCATGGCTTTTTTTCCCGTAAATTTAGTGTAGCGTTTATTAATTTTTAAATGGAAATGCATATTTCACAATACGTTTTAGTACACTGCCGTACTGTTTCACTAAGCTTGCGTTGTTATAGTTCAAACCATATTTTTCACATACGGCCTGTACTTTTGGCGCCATTTTACGATAACGACGCGCAGGAACATCAGGGTATAAATGGTGTTCGATCTGATGGCTTAAATGCCCTGTCAAAATGTGAAATGCTTCTGAACCGGTAAGATTTGAAGAACCACGAATTTGACGCATGTACCAATGTCCACGACTTTCATTTTCAAGTACTTTTTTCGGGAAAACTTCAACATCTTTGGTGAAGTGACCACAGAAAATAATACTAAACGTCCAGATATTACGAAGACCATTTGCCACTAGGTTCCCTGTGAGCACAGGTAATGCTGCCGGCCCTGCAATAAGCGGGAAGAACACATAGTCTTTAAATAATTGCTTGCCGATTTTGGCTTGCATTGGCTTCCATTCTTCTTTGGTCTGCTGCTTTGTTTTGCGACCTTTAAAGTATTTACCCAATTCAAGGTTTTGAATGGCAACACCCCATTGGAACAATAAGCAAAATGGAATGCTATAAATCGGTTGTAATAGATAGCCCGGCTTCCAACGCTGTTCTGGGAACAAACGAACGAGACCATAACCAATATCATCATCCATACCTTTAATGTTGGTATAGGTATGATGTTTAAAATTGTGAGTTTGGCGCCAGTTATCTGCTGTCCCTACGATATCCCATTCGTAGGTCTGACCATTGAATTTAGGATCATTCATCCAGTCATATTGACCGTGCATGACATTATGACCCAATTCCATGTTTTCCATGATTTTGGCAAAACCTAAAAGACCTGTGCCCAAAATCCACGCTGGTGGGAACCAACCTGCAAACAATAAAGCACGACCCGCCATAGATGAATAACGAACTGTCGAATACACTCGGCGAATGTATTTCGCGTCTTTTTCACCTAAGTCATCTAAAACTTCTTGCTTAATGGCATCAAGCTCACGCGCAAGTTCGTCTAATTGCGATTGGGTTAACTCACGGTTTTTTGGATTTTTAAAATATTCAATTTTTACAGGCATGTTCATATTTTTTCTACCTTATAAATCAATAACAAGATCTGACTGTGCTGAGTTCACACAAATTTTGAGTAAATTACCCGGCTCTGTATTTTGGCTACCATTGACCATATTTTTAGTCGAACCTTCAACTTTGTTGCAGGCACATTTATTACAAATGCCCATACGGCAACCGTGATTAGGTTTGATATTTTGCTGCTCAAGACTTGCTAGAATTGATTGGCCTTTTGGAATACTGACGGTTTTATTGGATTGCGTAAGCGTGACATTCACAAAGCCAATATCATCCGTTGCGATTGGACTCATGCTAAATGCTTCACTCATAAAGCACTGTGCATGATCAAATAACGCTTCGGCCTGAGTGACGAAACCCGATGGACCACATGCAAACACAGTACTGTGCTCAATGTTGTCAAATTGAGCAGCGTGAGAGGCATTTAATCGTGGATCAGCAACATCTTCTTGGGTAAAGAAAATTTGAAATTTAAAGTTTGGATATTGATTTGCCAAAGCTTCGAAGCGTAATTTGAATGCAGCATCATCGTGATACTTAACCCAATACATTAACTGAATTGGTTGCTCCGCAATTTGCTTAGTTTTGCTCATCCCTTTCAACAAACTCAACATTGGCGTAATACCACTACCCGCAGCCAATAGTAGCAAGGGTGTAGAATTTGACACCAAAGTCATATCACCAAAAGGCTGACCAAATTCTAAGATGTCACCAACTTGTGCTTGTTCTACCAGCCAAGTACTCACAATACCCGTATTCACTTTTTTTACGCTAAGCAATACGTGTTGATCATCTAACTGAGTCAAACTATAAGTACGTTCGTAACGGATCCCATTTACACGAGCAAAAACAGGATGATGCTGACCAGCTTCACCCATTTTAAACAAACGGTTCACCTGTATAGTTAGGCTGACCATCTCATTTGCTGCATTTTCTTTTTGTACAATTTTGCCGAGTGCCTGATTACCAGACCATAACGGATTAAATTTCTGCAACCAGAAATTTACCGCATTGACGTCTACAACACTGTCTTTGATTGCGTTTAAAGGCTTTTTCGCTTTTTCGAGTACATGCATAATCAAATACAACTCATGGGAGGTTTTTAATTATTATACACATGTATATATATTTGTATATACGCTTGTGCATTTAATCGACATTTTCACAAAAGCTATTAGCAGACGCTATAATATGTTAATGTTTTTAATCTATTAAAAAATATGACTCAGTCTGCACAGACGAATATGGTTAACATGTACCAGGAAGATTTACATTCTGAAGCTGAAACTCCACTTACAGTTCGCACTGTAGGTCGTAAAGCAACAATTACCAAGGAAGAACTGTTTCAGGCAGCGCTTAATTTAATTGGTCCACAAAAAAGTATTTCATCACTGAGTTTGCGTGAAGTTGCACGTGAAGCTGGCATTGCTCCAAATAGTTTCTATCGTCATTTCAAAGATATTGATGAATTAGCCATTGAGTTGATTGATCGAGCTGGCGGTGTGTTACGTCAAATTTTGCATGAAGCACGCCTTCAGGCATCACGCCAAAGCAGTATTATTCGTAGTTCAGTTGAAGTATTTATTCAGCAGCTAGATGCCGATGAAGGCAACTTAAGCCTGTTGCTTCGTGAAGGCTATACTGGTTCGCATTCCTATAAAAATGCAGTTGAGCGTCAACTTAACTATTTCCAACAAGAATTAAGAGAAGATTTAATCGTCCTAGAGCGTTTAAATCAGAGCAAGTTGGCTCATCCTGACATCGTGGCACGTGGTATTACCCAATTGGTGTTTAACATGGGTGCAAAAGTCATTGATCTACCGACAGAACAACGCAAAGAAGTTGCCGAACAAACCATGATTATGATTCGTATGATATTGGAAGGTGCTCGCCATCTAGACGAAGCACAGATTCGCTAAAAATTAACGGTCAAAAAAGGAGACGTTCAGGTCTCCTTTTTTATGAGCAAAATTTATTTTTCTAATGCTGTAAGTACTGCATGACGTGTAGCGCTGTCTGTTTCGGCTGCTCAAGTGGAAACATGTGCCCACCTTCAACTACACTATAATCAATACCGTAGGTTTTCTTCATTCCGTCAGGCAAACCTTGTTTATAAAAATGGCTGTTATCTGCGGTGATAAGGTGTACAGGCATTTGAGGGGCTTTTCGTGGAGTACGCCACCACCATGCAGGCACTGTACGGAAGATTTGCGCTTCCACGGCTTTTGGAATGCTGAGGGTCACGCCACCGCGTTTTTCATCAGCTTGAATGCCTTGTGCAAAGTAATCTTCAAAACACTGCGCATCAAAACTTTTAAATAAACGATTATTCCGTAGTGCCGTATAGGCTTCATCCAAATTTGGCCAATGGTCATTACGCTTCAATGTAATTGCCGCCGGGGTAAGTTTATCGATAGCTTTGAGCTTTAATTTTTGCATACCTTCAAAAATGGCAGACTTAGGACCGATTACGAAAGGTGGATCCATAATAATCAGTTGTGAAAACAAATCTGGACGTTTATAAGCCGCCATAAGGGTGACTAAAGAGCCAAAAGAATGCCCAAGCCCAATCACTTTTTGTTTTGGAAATTGGTGCTCGATATCTGCTATGACTTGATCGACCAAATATCGCCAATCTTTAGTGATCGGATAGCGCTCATCCATACCAATAAGCGGAATCACCTTCACATCAAATTGCGGTGCAAAGTAGGATAAAAACTTTCGATAACTTGCAGCAGGAATACCATTGGCATGGGTAAAATGGATCGCGCTTTTCATCTAAAACTCATCCAATCAACTGATGATGCCACATCATAAAGAGATCAATACGATTTAAACAGGACTCAATAAGTTTATCTAGATGACCTCAAAGTCAGTTTGCAGATTATTTTTGTGAACCGACCATTGATTGATTCGGTAAAAATGTTGCGCCACAACTGGTTTTATCTCCAGCAACCACAACACCTCGCCCCTTTACCGTTGTACTTTGATCTGCCGCGATCGCAGCCACAGTCGAATTACATTTCGGGCAATAATGTTTCATGCCGTTTAAATGCACCGCAATACCATTAATCACAAATGAAGGTTCACATTCTGAAACCACACCACCGTGTGACGTTTTACTACCTAAGGTAATTAAGGATTTCATATTTTTATTTTCTTCTAACGAACTGCTGAAATTTGAAGCATTTTAACGGAACTACCCACAACTCGCTAGCATCGACGTATAAATTTAACCAAGCCAAAACTTTACTTAACTAAAGCATCAAAACACGACATTAAGACAGTTCGTGATCAATCATTTGAATATGATGCTATCTCTGTATGTCAGAATACATTTAATCATTTCACCTTCATAATTCAATTGACATCAATCACGACAGCTTATGTCGCGATGCCGATTCTTTTACTAATCAAAGCATGTATATTGGGTATCGCAATGAGCATGAAGCGTAGCACCCTATTTTACAATTTCAGTATTTAACTGAGCTTCGAATCAGAAAATGGCGCTTTTCTACGCCATGATTAACTTTAGAACGTTCATAGACTGAACACATTATCCAAAACCATTTTTAGAAAATTTTAGATTCGAAACGTAGCACCATTTCATTTTATAGCGCAGATAAATAAAGCATAACCATTCTATTTTCAGGAGGTTTTATGATTTTAATAAATGACTTTGATTTAACCCAACCGCAAAAAGTCATCGTGTTAGACCATACACTAGATGACTCAACCCTGTTAACTGAAGTACTCGCTTTGTGTAAGACCGCAGACCCAGAGCTCATCGTGGCGGAAAGCAAAGAGGCTGATTTAGTCTTACGTTTATTACCTGAAATACATGCTTATTGTGGTGCCATTGCCTTAAAACAGCCGCTATGCATTGACATCAACTTTGATTTACTTACTGCTCATTATGCAACACGCAGCCAAGCAGACCGATGTACGATCCAAATTCAGTTAGCAAAAAATCATCCGGACTTTACCAAGCTCGAAGCCATATTTTATATGTTGGATGAACTAGAAGATTTTGATCAAGCTGTAGAATTACTGAAAAATAGTTACTTTTTTTATGCCGATGTCGACAATTTAGATTAAAAATAAACAATACAAAACTTAGATTTAGCGTAAATCTGTCGTGATTAATTTTGCAGTTATATTTTTAGCCATAAAAAAAAGCACCCGAAGGTGCTTTTTGAAGATTCTTAACTTATGGCTTAACCACTACCATAATTTGAATTGCTTCTGGTGTAACCGCCAGACCATCAAGCAGTGTTAAACCTTCTTTTTGCAGTTTTTGTAAACGTGCAATTTCGTCTTCACGAATACTTGGGTTGAACTGCTTCAAATAAGTCAAACGGTCAATTTCATACTGCCATTTGCTACCATAGATTTCTTTGGCTTGTTGTTTAAAGCCCGGTAATGCACCACGAGCAATTTCAAGCGCTTGCGTATAACGCTGTTCAATGACATCACGACGCGCCTTAACCACTTGGCGGCAACTGTTGCCATCAAGATGATGTAAATAAGGACGTAAAATTTCAGGTGCAATTTTTTGCGATAAATCCTGACCTTTTTCGCTCAGTAATACACGAACCAACTGTTGTGGCAAACTTGACGGCAAGTTCAATGCTTTCGGTGCAACGACATCGACTTTAAACCACACTTCCATTAACACAGAACCTTGCGGTAAAGCGGCCGATTTCAATACAGCAACGTTGGTACTACCAAAGCCTTGCGTATTAATCATTTCCATCACACTTTCAGTGAATGGATGCTCAAGTGTTAAATATTGAGCATCTTCACGGATCTGTGCTTGGTCACGATAGAACGTCGCCGTCATACCTTCTTCGTCCAAAGTCAGACCTTGAACTTGCATTTGATCCGTTGGCTTGATGATCACGGTACCATTACTTTGCTCATCAAAATCAATGTTTGTAGACGCCATGAAGCGCTTCATAAACATTGGCAACGTAGTATTGTCGTCGTAGTCTTCAAGTGCAGTCACAATTTCTTGTGCCACGATTGGACGGCAAGAGTTGTACTCAAGTAAACGGTCACGACCTTCTTGAAGTTCAGCTTCAAGCGCTTCACGTTGTACACTCACCGCTTCGAGCAGATCTTCAAACTCTTGGCCTTTATCTGCCAACAAACAATCTTTCAGATTGACGATGAAGTTTTCTTGGAGAGTTTGCGCTGTCGGGGAGATATTACAGAAAATATTTAATGCTTCGTTATACCAACGGAACATACGCTCTTGAGCAGTACCAACCAGATAAGGCACATGAATTTGAATACGATTTTCTTGACCAATACGGTCTAAACGACCAATACGTTGTTCAAGTACATCTGGGTTTGCAGGCAAGTCAAACAAAACTAAGTCCGATGCAAACTGGAAGTTACGACCTTCAGAACCAATTTCTGAACATAGTAAAATTTGCGCACCGTATGACTCTTCAGCAAAGTAAGCTGCTGCTTGGTCACGCTCTAATAAGCTCATGCCTTCATGGAACATCGCTGTACGAATACCCGCATGCAAACGAAGTACATTTTCTAAAGACTCAACCACTGGACCACTACGTGCAATCAATAACACTTTTTTGTGTTTCAGATCTGTACGCAGACGTTCCATCAACCACATCACACGTGGGTCGGTTTCCATCCACGAGCCATCAAGCTGCGCTTCTTCAGGCCACATTTGTTCACGTAGTTTGCCATCTTTAGACCAGTTTTCTGGTGCAGGTAATGGTGCAGGCTGACAGTCACGACCTGGGAAGCCTTGAATCGCTTCACGGGTATTACGGAATAAAATACGACCAGTACCATGACGGTCTAATAATTCGTGAATGGCACGGAAGCGTTGTTCTGGCTCGTCAGTAATTCGATGACCTAATAGGCTTTCAATCGCTGCCAAATGCCCTTCTTCGAGTGGGAGATCAGACATAAGCACTTCAGCAATTTTAGCTGTTTGGTGATACTGCTCTTCTTCATCCAAGAAACGATCAAGCGAACTAAAACGTTGTGGATCAAGTAGACGTAAACGAGCAAAGTGACTTTCCACACCTAATTGTTCAGGTGTTGCGGTTAATAACAAGACACCCGGAGTTTTTTCAGCAAGTTCTTCAACAAGGTCATAACGGTCATTGCCGCCTTCTTCTTCTGACCACATTAAATGATGGGCTTCATCGACCACGAGCAAATCAAAACCAGCTTCAAGCGCTTGTTCACGCAAGTCATCATGGTCGATCATCAAATCGACACTCGCAATGATGCATTGTTCAGTTAAGAATGGGTTGAGGTCTGGATCGTGTTCTTTAATCGAAGCTGTACGCGTCAAGTCAAATAATGAGAACTCAAGATTGAAACGACGACGCATTTCAATCATCCATTGATATTGCAATGAATCAGGTACTAAGACCAAGATACGTTCTGAACGACCCGTTTTGAGTTGCTGATGAATGATCAGACCGGCTTCGATGGTTTTACCCAGACCAACTTCGTCAGCAAGTAATACACGTGGAGCAAAACGTTTACCCACTTCATGCGCAATATACAGTTGGTGTGGAATGAGACCCACACGTGAACCTACCAAGCCACGTAGAGGGCTAGACTTCATATTGGCTTGAAGAAGCAGTGCTTCGATACGCAGGTCATACCATTCTTTATAGTCCACTTGGCTTGCAAGCAAACGATCTAATGGTTTTGCTAACTGAATACTTGCACCAATACGTGTTTCATTCAGTGCTTTACGCTCTTCTGTGCCATCGGCAAGTTTACGTACCGCGTTATAACGAACCACACCACCACGGTCTTCAAGAGATTCAACAGTCCAAATTTGACCTTCTTGGTCTTGGACTTCGTCATTTACATTGAAAACAATACGAGATAAAGGTGCATTGTGACGGGCATAGACACGAGTTTCATCACTTTTCGGGAATAAAATGCTGACCGATCGCTCATCAACATCAATAAGAACACCTAAACCCAGTTCCGTTTCTGTATCTGATAACCAACGTTGACCAATAGCAAACTGCTGCAATTTTTCCACCTTTTTCTCAAGTTCGGTCTGAAAATATTATGCTCAAACTGTGAACGTTATTTGAGCAAAAATCTAGACCATAAAGCAATATATTTTGACATAAAGCCCACTAAATAGTGAGCAGAATTCTTAGGGATTTAAATGATTTTCCTAAAATGGTACAGGACAGTGAAATTCCACTGTTTGCTCTGTTTCAGGATGGTTAAAACTCAAGCGCTCAGCATGTAAACATAAGCGTGGCATCAGCTGCTGTTGCTCAGGTGTTGCATACAAAGTATCACCAACAATAGGATGACCTAAATATTGCATATGAACACGAAGCTGATGGGATCGACCGGTAATAGGAGTTAACACTACACGTGTTACGGCTTGACCCTGAATCTCAAAATGTTCAGTGGCTTTCCAATGCGTAAGTGCAGGCTTATTATGTGCAGGATCGGCAATATGCAGTGGCGGATGTTCTGGGTCATACACGACGGGTACATCAACAGTACCTTCACCTTCGAGCGTACCCGCAACCAATGCCTGATATGTTTTTGAAGTTTGACGTTCTTGGAACTGGCGTGAAATTCGATTTTGCCCTTGACGGGTTAATGCAAAAACCAAAATACCTGAGGTATCACGATCCAAACGATGGATGAGCAAAGTATTCGGCTCAATTTGTAATAATCGATTGATAACACAGTCTTGTAAATCTGCTGTTTTTCCCGGAACTGTGAGTAAACCTGCTGGTTTATGGATCACCATAAAGTCAGTGTCACGATGTATCAGGTGTTCGGTTAGAAAATTACTCAAAGTTCAATCCAGTTCTGATCTCGAAAAACAAGGCGGCAATAATAAAAAGCTTAGCCAACAATTACAATGCACAAAGGCATATTTCCCGACGTATTTTCCGATTTAGAACAAAAATAATTCCAATTGGCTTTGTTTAGTCTGTACTGAGCAATTTTTCTAGCAATGCTTTTAGACTTGCATCATCTAAAAAGTCTTCATAACGGATGTTTGCACCATTGGCACGCCACAACCCAATTAAGCTGACCATGGCAATGGAATCGAGCCCATAACTGCGTAAATCGATTAAGGGATCTATTTCCAATGCGTCCATATCTAACTGCTCTGCAATAGCCAATAATATGCCTTTGGCCGACAAGACGAATTCCGTTGGCGCTGACAGATTCCAAAGCCGCAACAGATTATAACTACTCATGTGATGGATACCTTGATCTGAAATGGAGTCCACCCACTGAATATGCTGTTCCTGATTATTCAGTGCAATTGCATCATCAACAATACAGATTTGCTCTGTCACGCTGTATAGATGCGGCAAGATCTGTTTCAGCATAGGCGTGATTGCCCTGCAAAGATGAGCTGCGGGTGTGTTGTTGCATATTCACCGAGCTGCTGCATGCCTTGAAGTAAATCATCACCATATAAATCGACAATTGGAATCTCTAAGGCTTTGGCTTTATTGGTCAGTTGGATCAAATTTTCCATCAGCTGCGTATCTTGTATGCCCTGCTGCATGCGTAAATTTTGTAAACCAACCAGCACCAATACCGACTGTGTTGATGACAGCTGCCATTTCGCTTGAGAAGGTGCAAATTGGATTTTTTTAGGCATTGGGTAAAGCATACGGGCTCGGTACAAAACTTATGTTAGAACAACTGTTATGTTACCGCAGAACCGAGTCTCAAAGTGGCTTTCATCTTATGATGATGTACTTGGAGGTGATTTCACTTGTTGGACAACTAAAACTGAAATTTGAAGTGAGCTGCAAATTAACTTTTGTGGTTGAAGCGCCCCATTTTCTTCAACACACCTTCTGAAAAATCACTTTTTCATGCCTGCTCGCCGATTTTTGCATGTAGTTTTTTTTAGATCAATTTGCAGTTCTATAAGAGCTTTTAATTGATCGAAAGCTTGCAATGAGGCTGCGATCAATTGATTTTCCCAGTCGATAATTTGGTTTTGATAAAATCAAATTCAGCACTTAATTCAACAAGTGTTTTTCCGCTTTAATCGCAGCAAATGCTCACTTAGCTTTAAAATCATTTGAATGATTTCTTCTTGGTCCATGTGCCATAAAATACTGATATATTGATGTTTACAACATCATTTAGGGAGACAAATATACTTATGTCAATTGTCCAAATTTCCTGATCCTTCTCTCAACAAATTTAATACTTTTTTGAGGCCAATTGTTTGAGCTACTGTTTGTGGAAACACACCTCTTTTATTTTTTAATAGCTCTACACCCGCTTTAAGCACTTCAAATATGTATGATTGTAGGATCTTTCTTAAAGGGTTGTGTTACACAAAACCGCTTTATAGACCTATTTTTGTCTAGTCTAAAAATTATTAGATCAGCCATAAACAAGAATTTTTATTAAAACCTTAAATTATCACTTATAATTCAACACCTTAGAAACGCCAATTATAAAACAAGTCAATTGCACGTTCTAAAGACTGACTCGCTTCCAAATACAAACGTTGATTCATTTGATAACGTAAGGTCAGTTTATTCACTGGTGTAAATACCCCTACACCATAACGAATGAATAAATCAGGTGTAATATAACCCGTCAGTGAAACCTGAGTATCATCTCCTGTTCCTTGAGCATCGAGTGCCAAACCACTCAGACCAAATGTACGACCAATTTGATTGGTCAATGCACGTGTACCACCCAAGCCCATACTAATACCGGCTGCTGCAATCGTATTGTTCACATCAGAACGGAAACCTTCCGCCTGACTTAAACCTGAACTTCCTTCATTAATACGACCTGTAATTAAGGCATTTAAGGCTTCTTGTTCAGACAGACCTGCATCGTTATAGACCTGAATTGCAGGGCTTGATGCTGTACCCGTCACACGAACACCAACGGTACTGCCTTGTACGGCTTTATTGGCATCGATATCTAAAGTTGGGTTTGCCAATGGTCCATTGAAACGAGCAATCGCACGGTTCAAGTCCAGACTTTGACCATAAGCTTCAATTTTCACACGTTGAGAAACACCGATTGCACCATTGGCACGCATTGCTGTTTCTAATCCACGTTGTGTCAAATTCAAACGACCAATCAACGGAATTCGACTATCAAAACCTTGGAAAATCACTTGATTACCAATATTCACCTGTACGTCAGCGCGAATATCCCAAGGACGTGCCGATTTTAAGATCTCAAGTTGGTTATCACCTTCATGTACCACACGTACATCTGAAGATACCCCAACCACTGTTGCAGACGATTCTGGCATCGAAATCAATGCACGCGGCACATCAATTTTACCTTTTAATGTTAATTTCTTACTGAAAGGCAGCACATCTAATAATAAATCAGGCGTTACAACAGCGGTGATCAATGGTGCTTGACGGACCAACATTTCATTACCCGTTAAATTCAACTGGATACGTGGATCATTTTTCCAGTCAATATTTCCGGTTAATTTGCCCACACCACGACCACTATTAAATGCACCATCAATCGTCGCGTGGTTTTGACGTACAGCAGAATACAACTGAATATTGGTCAAGTTCACAGGTAATGAAATCATGCTAATCGAGCCATTTTTCACTCGAATCTCACCATCCATTAAAGGCTGTGACAATGTTCCGCTAATTTTTGCCGCATAAGACACCGTACCGCCCATTGAACGGACATCTTGTATAAATGGTTTTAAGATTTTCAATTGAACTTGGTTAAAGGCCACTTCACCGCGGATCGGTTTATTGGCTTTATACGGATCAATAATAATATTGGCATAACCTGTACCAATATCAGGAGCTTTGGTATCGAGTCGAATTTGTAGCCCTTCAGCGACACTTTTCGCAATCAAACCTACTTCATCATATTTTAAAGTGGATGCTAAATACTGTGGATCTTCAGCCGCTAAACCGAGTAAACCGTCACGAGTCACTAAACGTGCATCAATTTTAGGTTTTGCACCTTTCGCCCAAGACGCTTTCGCATAACCATTCACTTTACCCGTGATCGCCAGGCCTTCAGGCATAAATGCTGCAAAATCATTTAAGTCTAGGTTCTTTGTCACAAAAGATACATTGCCACGGTTTTTATTCACACGAATCGGCTGATCAAAACATAATTCGCTTTGCTGACTCATCCAACAATGCGCACCGACAAATAAGTCAGACTGTGCCGTGTTATAAATAATAGACGCATTTTGACGCTGTACGAGACGTGTACGCAACGAGTCAAAATCGCCTTTTTGAATCTGACCGAGCCAATTATTTTGTGCGTTGAAACCACCGGCTAACTGCACATAAAATTTTGATAATTTATTTTCAGCACTGACTTTTAATAAATGCGCATTACGTGTTCCTGCTAGTGAAATTTGACCTTTCACAATCTCACGGTTGTTACTGCGTAAATTATCCATCGTTGCCGTTAATAAACTTGGTGAAGTCGCAGAAGTTGGCAACTCGCCTTGCACCCGTATTTTTTTCACACTGAATAAATTATTAAAAGCAAAATCATCTATTGCGATATTGGCAGATGCTTGCAGTCGTGGTTGTGCTTGAACATTTAAGTAGCCATAAGCACGTCCACGTAGGCCTGCATAAATTTCATATAATGCCGGTGCATTAATTTTCAATTGTAAATTTTGTGCATTACCTGTGGCTTGAATTTGGTTATTGGCATAAGCCAACAGTAAATTATTCGCTTCAAACTGTTTTGGCATAAAACCAGATTGATTTGAATTAATCACCATCGCCAAGTTACCTTGACCACGGACAGGTTTGTTATTGATCATACCTGCCAAATTCAGACGTTCAATTTGAATACGTTTTAGCGTATCTGACCACACACCACTGGTTTTTAAATTTCCAGATAATTCACCCCGTACATTTGAGGCAAAGTAATGCGGCTTAAAATGCACCAGTGATGCATTGATATCCCAACCAATGGCTTTTTGTAGTAAAACTTGTCCATTGGCAGAAATTTTACCTGCCACGCCATCATGACGTAGCTCGGCTATTTTAATTAATTCAGGTGTACCCGATACTTTGAAAATCAAACTGCCTTTACTTGCGGCAACTTGGCTTGCATTGAGGCCACCATTATAATTCACAGCAAAAGCTTTAAAGCCTCCACCTTGTTTCTCATCATGGAAAGTCAGCGCAGCAGTAGATTTACCTGTTAAATGAACCGTTTCATTTTGCTGTGCTAGTCGGCCTAACAAATCAATATTATTCAGCTGAATAATCTGTTGATTTGGTTTTGCATAACCATTGGCTTTTAATGACCCTGTAATTTGATCGACAGGCGCAGCAGCTACGATGGTTTGCGGATTGAACTGCTGTGCTTGTACATTGGCTTGCCATTTCAGCATACGTTTTTGATCAGGCAATTCTACAACTGCATTACCTTTGAGCTGACCTTTGTCGGCCACATAACTAAAGGCAGGGACATTGAGATTGTTATTTTTCAGATTCAGTTTGGCTTGATATTGTCCAGCAGGCAGAGCACCTTTTTCATGTCTTGACACGGTGGTCGCCACGTTGATGTTCTGCTGACCTTCTGTAAGCGCCAATTGCACATTGCCCGAATCACTACTCAACCATCCAACATATGGCACTGCACGGTCTATATTTTTCCAAGACACATCCATCAGCATCGGCTGAGCTTTATTATTTTTGGCAGGCGCTTGATCGAGTTTTAAATTCCAAGTTTCATATTGGTCAAAATCCACCAACGCCGTCAAGTGCATACCTTTTTCAAGGGTCCCTTTGGACGCAATCTTACTGTTTAAATTTACAGGTAGAAAATCTTGAACCACTTGCGGGATCAGCTTATGTTTTGGATTAATTTTATCCAAACGACCACTTACATCCCAAGTGACCTGATCTTTCCAACTCACCACGCCACCCAAATTGACAGCACCGCCCATCACTTGACCATTTAGGTTAGAAATATCAAGTTGGTTGACCAAGTCCGTACTCATGAGCGCAGTATATTTACCCTCAGGAATATTGGCCCCGCTCAGGTCCGTGTCTAAATCTAAATTGAGACGCTGAATATCCCCTTTGAATTTTGCCAGCCCATTTTTAGCAAAGAGCTTTTGCTCAGTCAGTAAAGGTAAATGATAGTTTTTAAATTTAAGCGCACCAAACATCGGGACATGTGGACGCATTGGATGGACCACTGCCCATCCTGTTAAAAGATCAGGCGTATGAGTTGCCACACCAGCTTGAATCGTATCAAGAGATCCTTTAGCCACCATTTGAATATCATGAATATTCAAGCTTTCACGTAGTGAAGGTAAATTGACAATCCCCACAGCATTTAGCGGATACTTGTCTTCAAACTTCATATTCCCAGACGCTTGGCGCACAGACAAATACCCCATATCCATACGGGTATCTTCGAATTTTAATTCCGTCCCTGACCAAAGCGCTTCATTTAATTCAATATCATAAAAATCCACACCTGAACTATGGGTTTTAATCAACATATGATCTAAATCTGCATGATCGACACGAAGTACGAACGGCAAACGGATTTCACTAAATACAAAAGGTTTATCGCTAGGTAGGGTCTTGGTAATAATTTGCAGATTTTTAACATCTGCCTTATTTAAATGAATTTCTTTATTAATAATGGCGCGCCAACCGAGTGTAATATCGGCACGGTCAATTTTTACATCGACAGGTTTTAGCGTAACGAGGACATTTCGTAGAATAATGCCCCGCCACAGGTTACCACCTTCATATTCATAGTGAATGATTTGCTGACGTTCCAGAACACGGTCAAGTAAAAACTTACTACCTTTGTCTGTAGAGAACATGACCGCCAATGCAGCCACCAAAAAGATAAGCACGAACACGAAGGTCAAAATGACACTTCGAAGAATACGACGCTTCTTCGGCAGTTGCTCTACCGGCGTTTCGTTTTCTGGTTCTTGCTGTTCTTGTTCAGTCATAAAAAACACATCACCTAAAAATTATAATTGTGAACCAATAAAGAAATGTAAACGAATTGGTTTGCTGTCGTCAGAAAGTCCGGTAGCGACATCTAAACGAATTGGGCCAATTGGCGATGCCCAACGTATCCCCACACCTGCGCTATATGCAGTCGGTGTATTAAAGTCTTTATCGTACGCATTACCAAAGTCACTAAAGACCGCAGCACGCCAGCCTTCTTTAAATTGGTAGTTGTATTCTAATGAACCCGTTGCCAAGACTTGACCACCAATTTTATAGCCATTTTCTTCGGCCGCTAAACTCTTATAGTCAAAGCCGCGAATGGTTTGGTCACCACCGGTAAAGTAGCGTAAGTTATAAGGAACTTTATCAAAGTTCTCTGTCAGAATATAACCTACATCACTGCGCCCCACGAACTGGTGATTATCATTTTCACCCAACGAATAAATAAAGCGCCAGCCCGCATTCAAGATCGCCATATCAGCATCTGAAAGTAAGCTTTCACTTCCGACTTCAACTTTATAGGTTTGCTTGATCCCTTTACTCGGATTCACACGTTTATCAGAGTCGGTTCGAGAAATTTCATAGCCAAACATCAAGGACTGTTGTTCATTGTTGGTATTCACCAAGAATGCATCTGGAATGTCATCACTAGGATTAAGTCCGTCATCAGTAATACGGTCCAAACGATAACGTAAACCAAAGGTATGCTGCCAACTACCACGGGGGTTTTTAATAATCCGGTCAACCCCAGCAACAGCAGATTCAATCGAAAGATTAATACCTTGACCGACATCATCACGTTCTTCACGTTCATAACCACCGACTAAGCTGACATAGTCATTTAATGGGTGGTTATATGGAATGTTATAGCGTCCATCAATCGATTGACGGATTTTGGATACTTCCATGTTGGCGTCAAAAGAATGACCACGTTTATTCACGATGGCACGGCGATACTGGCCACGAACACGTGTGCCTGTATCAGTACCAAAACCTGCACCAATTTCTGCACTATTCAGCTTGTCTGCATTCAGTGTCACGATCACAGGGACTTTTTTATCTTCGCGTGCTTGCGCTTTTAAGCGATCTTGTTCTTCTTGTTTGGCATCTTGCGTATCTTGCAAACTGCGTAATTTAGAGGATTGCTCTGCATCATTCACCCCCGCAAATTGGTCTTCATCAACCACTTTTTGCGTGACTTCCTTATTCGACATCACTTCAGTTTTGTCTTTCACTATTTGTGAACTTTCAGACAACTGATTTTGATCGACCAAGGTCTGAATATCTGGTGGCAATTCAAGCGGCTTTTCAATCGGGTCTGGTCGAATCGCATCAACCAAGGTGTAGTTAAAATAGCGCGAGTTAGTTAGGTTGTTAGCCAAACCATTCACACGCCAGAAAGTATAGTCAGCACCGTCTTTCCACGTCACCAAGCTTTCTAAAATATCGCGATCCAATGGAAACTCTGCATTCGGATCACTCATTCGAAATTCGACTTCGCCCAGCTTATAACGCTCACCCGTTTCAAATCGCAAATTGATATCGGCTGTATTTTGTGGTTGAGCCACTCTTACATCGTGCAAACGCCAGTACGAGTCGAAATAACCGTTATTAGTTGCTGCATCATTAATTCGGCCTTTCGTCGTTTCGTATTCACCATGATTAAGAATGTCACCTTCTTCTTGATCTGGTAAAACACCAATCACCTGAAACTGAGCTTGATTTGCTCCAGCCCCTGAAAATTCAATATTTTGCTTTTGAATTTGCACAGGCGTATTTGGTGTAACCAATACACGAACTTTACTATCAGACACTTTTTCAAATTTGAATTCAGACTGATAGAAGCCCACAGCTTGTGCAGCCTGATTGGACAAGCTGCGTAATTGAGGCAAAGCCGATGGAAAATCGCTAAAAGACTCTTGAGTAAAACTTGAAAGCTTGCCTTTAATATTGGCTTTGAGATCTTCCAGCGCCGCACCATAAGCCTTACTCGAAGTCTGACTGGTATTATGTGCTGAGGTAATTTCAACATCCGCACTAATTCGTGGCACTTTTGCCGTATTCATCTGACGTGGCGGACGTACTTTATATAATAAGCGCTTAAAAATACCCGGCTCTGCATCATCTTCCACGGTTGGATTATTCAGCTCTTGCAGAGTATTGGCATTTTCATTTCGTGTCGCGGTAATTTCATTATCCGAACGAATTTCACCCATGAGCTGATCAATATTGACTGGCGCTTGGTTAATTTCCGTTAACTCTTTTTGGGTAATATCTGCAACAGCAACTTCTGTTTGCTGTGTTGCACGGTACTCCTGCGCTTGACGTTTGGCTTCTTCAGCAACTTGGAAGATTTCATTCGCCATGTTTTGATCAACAGGTGTCACGGGTAAGTTTTCTAAATCTTCAAACTCAATGGGTTTAAATTCTTGTAGTTGAGTTCCTGCTTGCTGCTGTTCTTGCAGCATTTTCATGCTATCAACAGATTCTTCTGGTTCATTTATATTTTCAATTTTTTCAATTGCTTCAGGCGTCGATAGCCCTTGCTTTACAGCCTCATCCTTGATTTCAGCAACAATCTCTGCTTTTGTATCGGTAGATGTTGGAACCGTTTCTGCGGGAGTTTGGGCGAAACTATGCTGAGCACACAAGGTCAAAAAGATGCTCATATATAGACTTTTATTGCTATGATGCTGTCGTATGCAGTGAGCCATACTGTGATGAAGCATTGTTTTTTTAAACTTGATTTTTGCAGGCATAGCAAACTCTAACAAATTTCATTATGTAATGGACTTAGTCAACCAGATGTAGAGCTAAAGATCTTATATCTATTGGTTTTTCGCCATCTCCAAACTCAAAAACATATTACATGATTTTTTTAGAGATTTTACCAATCACTCACATTTCTTAATAAAACTTAATGTAGCAAGACGCTTATGAATAACAACGAACATCTGCTAGGTACACGCCGTTTCCTGCCTATGTTTTTGACCCAATTTTTTGGGGCGCTCAATGACAATGTCTATAAACAGGCTTTATTGTTGGTCATTACCTATGGATTAATCCAACAACAGGCATTACCCATCAGCACGCTAAACAATCTGGCTGCATTATTGTTTATTTTACCCTACTTTATTTTTTCAGCGACAGCGGGACAGATCGCAGATCGGTTTGAACGTTCACAACTTGTCCGTGGCATCAAAATTTTAGAAATTATCATCATGATCATCGGCAGTATTGGCTTTCTGACCGGTCATTTATGGTTATTGTTGCTGGCTTTATTTTTGATGGGGACCCATTCGACATTTTTTGGTCCAATCAAATATGCAATTTTGCCTGAAATTTTAAAACCCAATGAGCTAATGTCAGGCAATGCGCTGTTCCAATCTGCAACATCCATGGCAATTTTATTCGGGATGATTTTGGGCGGTGCAGTGATTGCTTCATCTCAAGGCAATTTAATGTGGATCAGCCTGACAGTAATGACCATCGCCATTTTAGGTTATATCACCAGTCGTTTTATTCTTAAGCAAAATGTCACTACACCTGATTTAAAAATCGATTGGAACTTTTTCCGTACCAGTTACCAAACGATGAAATATGCCAAAAGTTTGCCGCTGATTTTTACCATTTTATTGGGGAACTCGTGGTATTGGTTTTATGGTGCTACCTACCTCACTCAAATTCCACAAATGACCCAGCAAAACCTACATGCCTCTGAAAATGTCGTTAGCTTGCTATTGACTTTTTTCTCTGTCGGTGTAGGCGTGGGTTCATTACTTTGTCGTAAATTGGGTGGCACTCAAGTCAATATTAAGATGGTTCCCATCGGTGCTGTAGGTTTAACGGTATTTGCACTGTATTTAGCCTTTAGTTTGACCCTCGTCCCTACTCAAACTGGCCCACTTATTACCCTTTCAGAAGTTTTTCATCAAGGTTGGGGCTATTACCATGTCATGATTGCCGTGACTTTATTGGGCATTAGTGGCGGATTTTACATCGTTCCACTCTATGCAATGATGCAAGCTTACTCCCCACGCTCACATCGTGCGCGAGTCGTTGCCGCAAACAACATTTTAAATGCGGTATTTATGGTATCTTCTGCTATATTTTCAATTATCATTCTGAGTGTTTTAAAGATTGATATTAAAATACTTTTTTGTATAACCGCAGTGCTCAGTGCAATTTTTTGTATTTGGCTGCTATTACGCATCAAACCTTTGCTTCAAACTACGCAAGTCTCTCTGGAGGATTAATCCATGCGTCAATTTACAGGTGTCGACAAACTTATTCACTCATTTGATCAGGCCTTACGTAGTTTAGTTCCCGGAGCAACGGCTGCACATCGTGAAAATCCGTCTGTTGCTGAAAAGACTCAACTTGCAGTCAGTGAAGCACGTCATGTGGCGGGTCTAATGCGTGTCAACCATAGTGGTGAAGTTTGTGCCCAAGCGCTTTATCATGGCCAAGCACTCACCGCTAAACTGCCAAATGTCCGCCGTGAAATGGAACACGCTGCGATTGAAGAACAAGATCATTTGGCTTGGTGTGAAGACCGCTTAAAAGAATTAGACAGCCATACTAGTCTGCTCAACCCTGTTTGGTACGGCCTTTCTTTTGGGATGGGTGCATTGGCAGGTATTGCCGGTGATAAATACAGCTTAGGTTTTGTCGCTGAAACTGAGCGCCAAGTGAGCCTGCATTTAGAAGATCACATCCGCCAACTTCCTGAACAAGACGAACGTTCACGTAAAATTTTAGTGCAAATGAATGAAGATGAGCTGCATCACCGTGATACAGCACTCAATGCAGGTGGTGTAGACCTTCCTGTTCCAGTTCGTATTGCCATGACTGGTATTTCAAAGCTGATGACCAAAACCAGTTATTACATTTAATGCTTTTCTAATGATTGTCGCTAAGTTCTATAAATAGTGAACAAAAAGCCTGCAATGATGCAGGCTTTTTCATAAGTAATGTTTTGACTCTAATACAATAATTCCTTCGCCATCAAAACAGTTTATAGGCTGCCATCGACTTGGTGTAAACCAATCAAAATTCAAACTATAAAGTTGCTCAGTGGACGGATAACCTGATCCACCTAATTCAAGCAGCCATCCTGCCGGACAAATTTCCTTTTGGTTATTAATCACAACAGTATGATCATGTACCAACTCAAGCAATAAATGACGATCCAGCTCAAATGCAATAACATCAAATCCAGCTATTTGAATAATCTCTGGAAAACGAGCCGAAGTCAGACCTTGACGAATATCAGTCATCTGTTCCAGAGTATAGTCGGTTTCAAATGATCGGTTAATCCACGTGCCTTCAGGCAGTACAACCTCTCCAAAGTTTAAGGGTTCCTGCAACTGTATATGAATTTTCTTTTGATGCTGCCACTCTGCATAGTCAGAACTAAGATCTGAAATCACGAACAATCCCAGCGTTACTGCAACAAATAAAGGGAAAAACAATACGCCAGATAAACCAATTTTAAGTACCGCATTTACTTTATATGGTCGATTTTTTTGCTTTTTATACCAATTATTCCAACTCAACCAAATCGCAATGACAATAAATAGCACCAAAATCGCAAAGCAAATAATAAGGAAACCTCCCGCACCCGCACCATAACCTAAGCCCATATTGCGCTCACTAAATATCCCTTTAAATCTTTTGATTATGTTTTGACGATTTTATCAGATCAGCCACGTTCACTTTATCAATGTTGATGATGCTTACGCCACCACTTCAACACCGTATAGAGCACACGGAAGAATACGATACATAAAATAACGGCAATAACGATGTAAATATCTTGATGATAAGGCAGCATTTTCGCCCAAAATAGATGTAAATAATGACTGATTTGGAAGCCAATCATTGCGACCAACATCGCCCAAATAAAACAGGCAACTAGATTAATCAGCACATATTTCCAAACAGGATAAGCACGCACACCGACTGCAATAGGTAAAATAGTTCTAAAACCCCAAGCAAAGCGCATAAATAAAATGGTCAAAATAGGATAATGTTCAATAAACTGGCTCGCACGATCGAATTTTTGTGCAAATTCTGCATTCGATTGGATAAGTTTTTGCCCATAGCGAGCGCCCATTTGATAATAAAACTGATCGCCAATAAAACTGCCCAACATCGCCACCGCAATCAACATTGGAAAATGAAGTATGTGTTGATGTACGGCATAGGCGCCAATCATCAGCACTGTTTCTCCTTCAAACAATGTGCCAATAAAAATAGCAATATAGCCATAGTGCTGAATCAGATCCGTCCAGTTCATATCATTATTTTGAAGCTAAAAAGATAATGTAATCCTGCGACAGCCTATACGCTAGCGCATACCATGACAGGATTTGAATATTTTTTGTTATTGTTTACTTGGGATATTTAGGGACATTCTAAATGTACGTCATGTGCTTTGAAAGCATACCGTTTCACTCACTCAATCCACTAAAACTTTTTGGCAACTCACCATAGGAAATTGATGTGCTGGATGTTCAAACATCTCATTTTTCCAAATGTCGAACATTGGTATTTTAACATCGAGTGCTAAAGGCAGTTTTTTCGGATTAAACTGCATGTGCGCTAAGCTTTCGCCCCACGCAATCAGATCCAGATCCAAAGCGATATTATGAGACGGACGAACACGACCTGAGTCTGCTTCCATTTTTTTTAGTAAAGCGCTGATTTCATCTACAGATAAACTGCATTTCACCAAACAAGCTGCATTCCAATAATCCGCCCCAATGCCATCACGACAAGGAATCACATAAATTTTGGAAAATTCAACATGACCCAAAGCCTGAATTTGACGTAAAGCCTGTTGAAAATGAGGTTTGGGATTGAAATTACTCGCCAGAGCTAGGGCGAAAATCGTTTCGGTGGCGTTCAAGACGAATTCCTACAGAATTGGCTTGCGCGATAATGGCAGGCTTCCGGATGGTAATCATAATAGATTCAATGCTGTCATAGGTAGCGAAAAGTGCATCAATCACCAGTTTTGCTGCATGTTCGATCAATTTAGGTTGAGCAGTTTGAATGACTTTGGCTGATATTTCGCAAATTTCAGCATAATTCAAGGTATCTTCAAGCTCATCTGACTGAGCCGCCTGCGCTAAACTAGTTTGAATATTGAGGTCGAGCATCAAAGGCTGAATAATCTGACGCTCCCAATTGAAACAGCCGATGACGGTCTCAACTTTCAAACCTTCAATGATAATTGCGTCCATTCTTACACTCAAATTAAAATCTTAAACATCGATAAAATCCTCCTGTTAAAGAAGGAGGATTTTATTTATATCTTGCGGCTAAATTATTGCTTCAACAATAAATTAGGGTCCATAGTCTGCACCATTTGAATACGCTGGTCTGCATAAATATCAGTATATGGCGCAAGGATGCGCATAAAGCGGTCAAAGTACAACATTTGTTTGAATAATAAAGCGAAGTCACGTGGGAAGCGAATACCATGACGCTCTCCGACTTGTACCATATCCATCATGATGTCATTCAAATCGGCAGGATTTGAGGTTAATAATTCCTGTGGATCAGCCAAAAGCACACCGCTAAATAAACGCTCTAAATCGGCAGCTAAGACTTGTGTGTCAATTTTGACAGCCGTCATGCCCATTTTCAGCATGTTTTCAGCCATCAAGTTGTAGTCAGTTTTTTGTAGGGCATCCATAAACGCAATACATGCTGTCCACACTTCAGGTTTCAACTGGCCCACGATACCAAAATCGATGAAGCCTACTCGACCATCTTCTAGCAGCATCAGGTTGCCTGCATGTAAGTCTGCATGGAAACTGTTACATAACATCAAGCTGCCAAACCATGTATTCATCGCTGTCACCAAAACTTGCGATGGATCTTTAGCGACTTTCTTGACCACATCAAAATCAGTCAATGGTACGCCGTATAAACGTTCCATGGTTAAGACACGACGTGTTGAATATTGGTGATAAACCTTTGGTGCTGTTGCGGCTTTGTTTTGAGTTACGTTCAGATAATTCACAAAGTCGTCAAGATTTTGAGCTTCTTCAATAAAGTCCACCTCACGTACCATGCGAACTTTAATTTCTTCAACGATATCTGCAAGTGAAGCAAATTTGACTTTGGGTACAGCTTTTTCGACCAGTTTAGTAGCCCAATGTAAGACGTTTAAATCTGTATAGAGAATCGTCTCGACACCCGGTTTTTGCACCTTAATAACAACATTTTCACCAGTGACCAATTTAGCGGCATGTACCTGTGCAATCGATGCAGAAGCCAAAGGCTTTTCATCAATTGAAGCAAATATTTCATCTAAATTACGGCCAGCAAATTCTGAAGCCAATACCTGCTGCACATAACTAAACGGCAATGACGGTGTCTGATCTAAACAACCTTGAAACTCTTCTACATATTCACGTGGAAATAAAGAAGGTGTACTGGCAATAAATTGACCCAATTTAATATAGGTTGAACCTAGTGATTCAAAAGTTTCACGCATTAATTTTGCGTTACTTGGTTTTTCAGTTGCATATTTAAAGCCGGCTTTCGCCGCAACGACTGCGGTTTCACCCATTCGGGCAACCGAGCGAATTCCATCTAACCAGATATTGTTTTTCATAATGTCTTAGAAAAAAATAATTAACGTGAGTGTAGCAAAAAAATAAGGGCTTGCTGCTTTATCTTGCCTGACAGATTGGACAATCGGGATCTTTTTCAAAAGCGAGAATTTTTTGTTTCATTGACCGACCATCCCACAACAAAAGCTTTTCTTTCAGTGCTGTCGTCCCCAAACCCAAATAGAGCAAGGCATGATGTGCTTGCAAACTTGCCATAACATTTGGTGTCGTTGCAAGTACACCCGAGTCTGCACAGCGTAAACTTTCACTGGCATGTTGTTCTTTTGGAAATATACATTCATAACAAGCAGCATCGGCATCAACCATAAATAACTGCCCTTGAAAGCCGATCGCTGAAGCACTAATCAGCGCCACATTATTTTCCACACAGCTTGCGTTAACCAAATACCGTGTACTGAAATTATCACAACCGTCGAGAACCAAATCTTGCTGTGAAATCAATGCCTTTGCATTGCTTTCATCTAATTTTGAGGTATAGCTTTGCACACGGATATACGGGTTAATCGTTTGTAAACGTTTAGCCAAAATTTCAGCTTTATAAAAACCTACATCGTGTTCGATATACGCGATTTGTCGTTGCAAATTACTGATTTCAATTCGATCTGCATCGATCAAAGTGATTTGTCCGACGCCTGCACGTGCCAATAATTCGGCTGTGGTACACCCAATCCCACCACACCCCACGATGAGTACATTGGCAAGTTTTAGCTTCTCTTGCGCATCGATGTCCCAACCATCAAGCAATATTTGACGGCTGTATAGATGCATTTCATCATCACTTAATTCCATGTCTGAATCTAGATCGAGCTGTGCATCCATGTTCTGCTATCTCATTTTAAACATAAAACCGAGGCCATTATAACGAGCAATCCAAAGATAAGGACGAAAATAAATATTCAATTTTGCTATGAAAATTTAGGCATTCACATTTTAAACAAAGCCTGAATACTTTGTTCAATTGCCGTATACACCTGCTGCATATCTATCTGCTGATTTAAAAATAGTAAGTCGACGAAAGGCTTCGAAATGGTCGCACCAAATAACATATCCGCCATGATATCTGCATTTAAGTTCAATACAAATTGGGCACTTGGTATATGACTTACAGCATGAATCAAATGATCTCGGCTTTTGGCAATGCCTTTTTCATAAAACGTATCGCTTATACCATCAACACCTACACGCTCTGCAATCGCCAGTCGGCACAACTTGATATGGCGCTCGGACAGGACATGCTCAGCAATTTTCTTCAGTTGATTTTGCAAGGCCAACACACGATCTAAACTATTGGCATCAAAAGCATCTTCAGTCCATATATAGGACGACTCAACCAATGAAATAAGCAGTTCACGTTTATCAGAAAAATACACATATAAGGTTTTTTTAGACATGCCTGCTGCGGTCGCAATCTCAGACATGGTGACATTTTCAAAGCCCTTCTCACCAAAGAGTTGTTCTGCAATTGAAAAGATTTCTGCACGCCGCTGTTCTGCCGACATGACCAAAGGACGGCCTAGTTTTGCCAATGCTGCTCTCCTTGACTTAGGAAACCCATAGGTTTCATAATGTGCCGCTTTCCACAAGATCCGACCACATTATGACAGCATCAAATACACGTGCAATGCCCATACTCATTGCATTACTCGCAACCATCGGCCCGATAGGTATTGATATGTACCTACCAAGCATTCCCGTTATGGCAACATCTTTAGGGAGTAGCGAAGGTGCGATCCAACTGAGTTTGATGACATTTTTTGTGGGTTTAATGCTTGGCCAGCTGATGTATGGCCCACTATCGGATAAATTTGGCCGTAAGCCGCTTATTTACTTAGGTTTAGGGATTTATATTTTAGGCTCGATCGGCTGCACATTTGCACAAAGCGTTGAACAATTACAATGGATTCGCTTTATTCAAGGTTTAGGTGGTTCAATTGGGATGGTGATTGCCTTTGCGATTATCAAAGATCAGTTTCAAGGCCCGGCAATGGGCAAAATGATGTCAATGGTTTTGGCGATATTAGGCCTTTCACCGGTGGCTGCACCTCTAATTGGCGATGGCTTACAGGCTTTAGGTTCATGGCGAAATATTTTTATTTTTTTAGCCGTATATGCCGCGATTGTATTGGCAGCCGTTGCAATGCTACTCCCTGAAACACGTCAAGTGGAATTGCGTCAACAATTCAAGCTCTCACAAACCATCAAATTATATGGGCAAATTATCAGGGATCGTAAGTTCATCATTTACTCACTCACACTGTGTATTGCACAAGCTGGCTTCTTTGCCTATATCGCTGGTTCAGCCAGTGTATTTATCAGTGAGTATCAGTTGAGTTCTACCCAATTTAGCCTGCTCTTTGCATTCAATGCATTTGGTTTAATTGCTGCTGCAATCTTTAACCCCAAAGTGCATGAAAAATTTGGACCACTGAATGCCTATAAAATCATGAACAGCAGTTTCTTACTCATTATGGCTGTATTGCTCCTTGCACAATGCTCAGGCTATTCAAATCTAATATTCTTCTGTAGCGCACTATTTATCGCCGTTGCACTTTTAGGTTTCATTATGCCTACCGGAAGCCATTTGGCTCTTATGTTTCAGCATAAAAATGCTGGTACAGCATCTGCATTATTAGGTGCTTTACAATTTGGCTTTGGTGCGATCATTACAACTTTAACCGGTAAATTTAGTAATTTTGGCAGCTTAGGTTTAGTCACAATCATGTTTGCTTGTGCACTTATTTCTGCACAGCTTTGCCTCATTAGCTTTCCAAAACATTTACCGATGTCTCAGCATTAAAATTGCAAACTCAAAAATAATTATTATCCAACTTAAATAAGCAAATCAAAAAAGGCTGCATTTACGCAGCCTTTCCTTTAATCTATCTCAGCCTAAACTTAACTGACCTTTTGCATTAATTGCGCTTTGGCCACTTCTTGTTGTTTCAACAGATTACGTTGGATTTTTCCACTCGATGTTTTAGGCAACCCATCTACAAATTCAATTTCTTTTGGATAAGCATGCTTGGATAAACGAGATCGCACATAGGCTTGTAGCTTATCCATGAGTTCTGAACTTGCTTGATATTGTGGTTTCAATACCACAAAAGCTTTGACTAATTCTGTACGCTCAGGATCAGGCTTACCGACAACTGCCGATTCTAAAACCTCTTCGCACTCTAATAATGTGCTTTCCACATCGAAAGGCCCTACACGATAGCCTGACGTTGTAATGACATCGTCAGCACGACCCACAAAATCAATGCCGCCTTCTTCATTTAACCTAACAGTATCACCAGTTAAATAGTAGTTCCCGACAAAGGCTTTACGGTTATTGCCGCCATAGCCCGTGAACCACATGAGTGGAGATTGCGACCAGTCTAATGCCAATGTTCCAATCCCACCACGTTCAATTTCTTGATGGTCTTTATCAAGCACCGCGAAACGATGTCCCGGTATAGCAAAACCGGCTGAACCCACTTTTTTGTAGTGTTCTAAAGCATGATGATTTGCAATCACCATACCGAGTTCCGTTTGTCCATATTGGTCATAAATATTGACGTTTAAGTCGTGATTAAACCATTGAATCACTTCGGGCGTTAGTGGCTCTCCTGCGCTACTCACAACCCGTAAATGTGATTTTATGGGTTCATCAAATTTTTCTTTAAACCCAAAGAACATACGAAATGCCGTTGGTGAACCGGTCAAATTACTGACTTTATATTTTTTAATGACTTGAAGTGCATGATCAACACTAAAAGCACGTTCATCCATAATAATGCTGTGTCCTAAACTTAATGGCCCTGCAATTCCATAGTACAAACCATAAGCCCAACCCGGATCTGCCAAATTCCAAAATGAATCTTCATCACGCAAATCAACCGCATGTGTCATATACCCTTTAAATGCCAATAACGCTTTGTGTGGCACAGGTACAGACTTGGCTAAACCGGTCGTTCCCGATGTAAACATCATTAAAAATTCATCGTCAAATGAACGGGGAACTGAGTTAAATGTGGCGTCATGCAATTGCAACTCTGACCAAAAGTCAGGATCTGTCTGAATCGCTTGATCGGCATGTACAGTTAAAATATGCGGTAAATCAATATGATTGAGTTTTGAGCGTTGCTCAGTGTTGGTTACAATCAGCTTTGTTCCCGCAGTTTGCACCCGATGTTCAATCGCTTTGGACTCAAATGCAGTAAACAACGGCTGATAAATTGCCCCTATACGCCATGTTGCTAATACGGTGATCAATAACTCTGCTGTACGGGGTAATAGACCTGCAATGCAATCACCTGCTTTCAATCCAATGCGCTGATAATAATTTGCCAATTGTGCAGAAGCTAAATCTAATTGCTCAAAAGTCCATTGCTCAGATTCACCAGTTTTACCTTCCCAAATCAGCGCAGTTCGATTTTGCCCAACATAGCGCCCACAACATTCATCATAAGCATTGATTGAACTTGGCGTACCGACCAATTGTTCTGTAACCATCTTTTCAAAATTAAAATCACGATATGCTTGTTCTAGTGTCTTCATGACGACAATTCCTATCCTGTTCTCTATGATTCAAAGTGCAAAACTTTGAGGTTTATTAATCTTGTTGTTGTACCGCTGCGTAACCGTGACGAATCCTTTGCCACATCCGCTTTTACTGCTATTCCATACACCGATTGCAATGTCGGTTTTTTAGTTTTGAAACTTATACTTTGTTAAACAATCTATTCTTAGACTGTCTATCCCTAGATAACCATGTTTGGATATCCCCTGCAATTTCCATAACCATCAACTCCATTGCAGGGTTTGAACATCGACCAAAGTCTATTTTTTAATCACCTATCCTTTGGTTACTTCACGTGCTATCACCAGACGTTGAATGTCCGATGCACCTTCATAGATTTGACTGACACGCACATCACGATAAATTCGTTCTACTGGAAAATCAGATACATAACCATAGCCCCCATGGATTTGAATGGCATCTGAACACACCCGTTCAGCCATCGTCGATGCAAAAAGTTTCGCCATTGAGGCTTCTTTTAAGCATGGAAAACCGGCATCTTTTAACGTCGCTGCATGGAAAATTAATTGTCGAGCCGCCTCAATTTGGGTGGCCATATCCGCGAGGCGAAATGCCACGGCCTGATGCTGTACAATCTCCACCCCAAATGCCTTGCGTTCATTGGCATATTCAACGGCTGCATCTAATGCCGCACGGGCCATACCCACAGACTGTGCTGCAATACCAATTCGACCTGACTCTAAGTTCGATAAGGCAATTTTATAGCCTTCACCCTCTTGGCCTAAAAGACTGTCTGCAGGAATACGACAGTCATCTAAAACAATAGTTGCTGTATCGGAACAATGCTGACCCATTTTGTCTTCTAATCGCGATACGATATAACCCGGCACATCCGTTGGTACTAAAAAGCACGAAATCCCTTTTTTACCTGCAGACTTATCCGTTACCGCAAAAACCAAGGCTACTTGGGCATGCTTTCCTGTGGTAATAAATTGCTTGGTGCCATTTAACACCCACTCATCACCATCACGCTCCGCTTTACATTCCAACGCACTCGCATCTGAACCCACTTGTGGTTCTGTTAGGCAAAAACAACCTAACCATTCGCCAGTGGCTAATTTTTTTAAGTATTTTTCTTTTTGTGCTTCTGTACCATAACGCTGTGTAATGCCACATGGCAATGAGTTTTGAACGCTGACAATTGTGGAAATCGCACCATCACCTGCAGCAATTTCTTCTAAGGCAACAACCAAAGACACATAGTCTAAACCTGCACCACCCCATTCATCCGAAACCGTCATGCCTAAAGCACCTAGCTCACCAAGTTTTTTTAGCTCTTGTGCAGGAAATGCTGCCGTTTTGTCACGCTCAGCAGCCGTTGGTTTCAGTTTTTCTTGCGAATAGCTTCGCATCATGTCCTGAACCATTTTTTGTTCATCATTTAAAATCATGGGACTTCCTTTTCTAAATCTTTTATAGCGCGTATAGCTTTAATTTTTGGATAACTGCGGAATTAAAAATTCTTTGGCTGTATAAAGCAAAGTTGGATACACGACGACGCCATTTGCAACTGTCTGAGGCAGGACGCCATTAATCTCAAATGTTTCTGCGACCTATAAATCAATAAATACTTGATGACGAGTTTTACAAATGACAATGGTTTTGGTTACTTTTGCCGAAACAAAAGTAACGAGATGAGCTACTGTCAACGAAGTTATTCTCGATAAGACTCCGTCGTAGAAGCCTGAATAAGCAGTTTTAATAAATAACTATTTAGGCTGCATACGGATCGCGCCATCAAGACGTATCACTTCACCATTGAGATAAGCATTTTCAAAAATATGCGTCACTAATTTTGCAAACTCTTGTGGTTTTGCTAAACGTGGAGGGAAAGGCACCATTTGCCCCAAAGCATCTTGTACATTTTGTGCTAAGCCTTTGAGCATCGGCGTTTCCATAATGCCCGGAGCAATGGTCATCACACGGATTGATTCACGTGCAAGCTCACGTGCAAGAGGTAATGTCATTGCAACCACTGCCCCTTTTGATGCTGCATAAGCCGACTGACCAATTTGACCATCGAAAGCCGCAACCGACGCAGTATTCACTATCACGCCACGCTCTTCTTCACCTGCTTTTAATTCATATTTAGCAATCAGTTGTGCCGCATAGCGCAGCATATTGAATGTGCCTGAAACATTAATATTTAATACTTTTTGGAACATCGCCAAATCATGTAATCCGTCACGACCTAAAACTTTTGCAGAAGGTGCGATACCTGCACAGTTCACTAAGCCATTAAGTTGACCAAATTCCGCTTCAACTTGTGCAAAGAAAGCGCCGACCGCTTGTTCATCAGTGACATCCAATTGAACAAATTTGGCATGATCACCCAGTTGACGTTGCATCGCTTCGCCATGCTCATGATTCATATCCACAATAATCACTTTTGCACCCAGGCCAATCAGATGTGTTGCTGTCGCAGCGCCTAGTCCTGATGCACCACCAGTCACAACAAAAACTTTTCCTTTAATGTCCATATCAATTCCCTATTTACGATGTCTTGTTTTAAATTCGACTTAAGATGCAGAGTAAACAGAGAATTTATTCAGTACAATTTCCAAATGTTGCATCTTTTCTGATGTATTTGGACAATTCTGAACAAGGACCTATCCGCACATATGCCGAAGCATGGACTCGAATACAGCAAAGGGACGATTTCAATCGACTTGGTGCATGAAGCATTATACGATGCGCAAAAAAAGCAATTTGATATTTCTGCTATTTTACAAAAGGCGGGTATTCCCTCTGAGTTACTGCTATCGAGTAAAACCAGAGTTTCTGTTTCTCAATATGCGGCTTTATGGACTCATCTTGCAGATGTGATGGATGATGAATTTTTTGGCATGGATCGGCATGCCATGCGACGTGGTAGTTTTAAACTACTTTCGAAAATGGTCATGCATAACAGCACCTTGGGGGATGCACTTAAGCAAATCCTACAATTTTTAAATCTGGTTTTAGATGACTTGCATAGTGATTTAACCATTGAAGATCACTTTGCTTATATCGTGATCTATGACCAACAAGCGCCTAAACGCATGTTCAGCTATGCAACATATTTGATGCTCATCCACACGCTACTGTGCTGGCTAAGTGGACAACGGATTTTATTAAACCAAATCCAATTTAAATGTGATGCACCGCTTGATGATCACGACTATAAAGTTCGCTTCTGTGAAAATATTCATTACCAAGCCAGTCAAAACTATATTCAGCTAGATGCCAGTTACCTAACCCTGCCAATCAAACAAGATACACGTTCGTGGTATCAATTCCTACAACAAACACCTGAAAACCTCTTGGTACGCTTTAAAAACCCGAATGCACTCAGCAGCCAAATTCGTAAACAACTGTTAGACGTTTCTCCTGCCGAATGGTTAGAGTTTTATGAGTTGGCAGTCAAAATGAATATGTCGGAAGCCACAATGCATCGCCGTCTTAAAAGTGAAGGTGTGAGTTATCAACAACTCAAAAATGATATCCGACGTGATACTGCCATCGATTTTTTAACCCATACCGATAAAAGTTTGCAAGATATCAGTGAAGAACTAAATTTTCATGATCCGAGTGCTTTTCATCGGGCATTTAAAAAATGGACAGGCGTCAGTCCCGGTGCGTATCGACAAAATAATGCGCCTGAATTCAAGGCCTAAAATTTGATATTCGCTATTTATAAATTGAATATTCATCTAATTAATAGAAAATCAATAACTTAAAAATATTCAATAAATAGACTGACCATTCATCCTTGAACGATTGCTACTTTAGTCTAATTAGGTTATTTTTCACTCAATTTAAAGCACTTTGCTTATTTATTTTCCAATTCTCCTGCATCTCCTTGAAAGGCTTTCCTATGCTTAAGATGATTGATGTTCTTGAACAACAACTTGTTCAAAACTTTTCAGATTCTCTTTTCACTCAGATTGACGCAATTGATGAACTGTTTCATGAACAGCTTAAAACTGTCGCAGATATTGATTTGCAAAATTTGATCTCACAATTTTTTAGCACTGAAAATGCAGTTGAAGTTGCTCATGCACTGGATATCCAAGCAGATGACATTGAAGCAATTCAAGCAGGTGCAAATCTAAAAGATGAAAATTTAGTGAATGCAACTGCAAAAATTATTGCTTACTGTCTTGCAGTAGAAACAGCAGCTTTAGAACAAGTTGAAGTTTTCGATAGCTTACAAGACTACCCAATGTAAGCATTGATCGAATATAAAAATAAAGCGCATTCAATGCGCTTTATTTTTGACTATTTATCTAACACTAAATCAATGTTGCCACTGACCTAAGCTGACACGGTCATTACCGCCATAATCTTTTATAGTCCGAACATTTCGATATCCAGCCTGCAAGAACAAATGTCTGACCGCTTCACCTTGGTCATAGCCATGTTCGAGCACCACCCAACCATTCACGGTTAAATGTTTTTTAGCTTGAAGAATGATTTGCTCAATATCTGCAAGCCCATGATTGTCCGCAACCAAAGCACGTTCAGGCTCTGTCGCCAAATCTTTCATGTGTACATCATCAGCATCGATATACGGCGGATTTGACACAATTACATCAAAGAAAGCACGACCAAAGGGTTTCAACCAAGAACCTAAGACAAACTGCACATGTTCAAGATCATGCTTTTTGGCATTAAACTCAGCAACTTCCAAGGTAGGTTCGTAAATATCCGAAGCTACAATTGACCAATCTGGACGTTCACTGGCTAATGACAAAGCTACAGCGCCAGTTCCTGTTCCTAAATCCACCACACGAGCATCTTCAGGAAGTTCTAAACGCAGTACAGTTTCAACGAGTACTTCCGTATCAGGACGTGGCACCAAAGTGTCTTTAGTCACTTTTAAGTCTAGCGTCCAAAATGGCTGAGAACCTGTGACATAAGCCAAAGGCTCACCTGCTGCAATACGTGCAAGTGATGCGACATATTGTTGTTCTTGCTCAGCTGTTAAATCTTGATCCTTTTTCAGGATTAAATCAAACGAATCAATCTTGATGATATGCTCTAACAACCACGCATTTTCCTGACGTTCATAACTTTCAGGTTCACCACGATAGGCCAAAGCCTGTGCAATATTCATTAGCCACCATTCTGCTGTGCTAATAATGCCAACTGATCGGCTTGATATTCACGATGCAAACTATCTAGCAATTCAGTCAAATCACCTTCCATCACTGCATCTAACTTATACAGTGTTAAGTTAATACGATGATCAGTCATACGACCTTGTGGATAGTTATAGGTACGAATACGCTCAGAACGGTCACCAGAACCTACCAAGTCACGACGCATTTCAGACGTCGCGGCATCTGCCGCCGCACGTTTGGCATTTTCTAAACGAGAAACCAACAGCGCCATCGCTTTGGCTTTGTTTTTATGTTGTGAACGTTCATCCTGACATTCTACAACTGTACCCGTTGGTATATGGGTAATACGCACCGCGGAGTCAGTTTTGTTAATGTGCTGACCACCCGCACCAGAGGCACGATAGGTATCGATACGTAATTCTGAAGGATTAATTTCAACACTTGTGTCTACATCAATTTCCGGCAAAATCGCAACAGTACATGCCGAAGTATGAACACGACCTTGTGACTCTGTTGCAGGAACACGCTGTACACGATGTGCACCACTTTCAAATTTCAAACGACCATATACGCCTTCACCATTGATGAGGCAAATCACTTCTTTATAACCGCCGTGTTCGCCGTCATTTTCAGACAACACTTCAATACGCCAACCTTGTGATTCAGCATATTTACTGTACATGCGATACAAATCACCCGAGAAAATTGCAGCTTCGTCACCACCTGTTCCGGCACGGATTTCTAAATAAGCAGAGTTCGCATCATTCGGATCTTTTGGAATCATCAGAATGTTTAAGTCTGCTTCAAGCTGACCGATCAAAGCTTTATTTTCTTTAATTTCTTCAACGGCCATTTCTTTAAAATCTGGATCCGTCATCATTACTTCAGCAGTCTCAATATCTTCTTCTGCTTGACGGTATTTTTTCCAAACTTCAGTGATTTCAGATAAATCACTATGCTCACGTGACAACTGACGGAAACGTTTGTTGTCTGAAATGACTTCTACATCTGCGAGTAATGCATTTAATTCTTCGTGACGGTCAGAGAGCTGATCTAATCGTAAACGTAACGATTCTTTCATTTTTCAAAAAATCTCAATACACAGGCTCTACCGCTAAACTTTCACGGATATGCCAAAATTCAAAATAATGGGGCTAGTGTACCGATAATGGGTCTGAAATGACATATATATTGTTTTTTGGCCTATCAATGACCCGAAATAAGAAAGTGTGAAATTCATCACTCCTACCTTTCTCCACAAAGTCGTACAGATTTTCTGCATTCGACCATTTTTTTCACAATATTAATAAAACTTATACAAACTAGACACTCAAATCACCAAATAAAGAGAAAGCTCTCCATATTTATAGCGAATAGTTTTGTTACATTTACTGCCATCGAAATGATTATGAAAAAGTCCTCGCGTTTATGAAGGACATGGAGTGAACTATGAAACTGAATACTCTTTTAATGACAGCCACTCTAGCAACTGCTTCTATGTTCACTGTGTCTGCAAATGCAGATAGTACAACACGCGTTGCTGCAGCTAGTGCATTAGGTAGTGTTGCAGGTACTGCAATTGGTAAAAACATGGGCGGTAATACCGGCGCTACAATTGGTGCAGCTCTTGGTGGTGCTGGTGGTGCTGCGGTAGCAAGTAATAAACGTAACCGTACAGAATCTGCAATCGGCGGTGCTTTAGGTGGCGGTACAGGTTATACCGTTGGTAAAAGCATGGGCGGTACAAACGGTGGTTACATCGGTTCTGCACTAGGTGCTGCTGGTGGTGCTGCTTTAGGTAACAAAATTTCTAAAGATAAAGCTTACGACAAACACCAAGAACGTAAATACAAAAAACGTTACCGTCGTCGTCACTAATTTTAAATTAGTGAGTCCAAACTTATTGGACAGTGAAAATAGCACCTTCGGGTGCTTTTTTATGTATCGCCTTTTTTCAAATGATAAATACAACTTTATTTATTGCACCTCATACATATGTAGATTTACCTTCTCTCCAACCAAGCCATCAATCATGTAGAAATAAAGTGCAAAATTTACATTGCAGCAACGGAACACGTATTTTATTTCACATCACGCTCCAAATATTCGCTATGTGTTTTCATATATTGATATCAACAGATAAACATCATGCTTCGTAAGGAGTTTAAAAATGAAAATTAATAAAATTCTATTCAGTGCAGCAATTTCCGCTTCAGCACTTACTATGACTGCAACACATGCAGGTAATAGCACCAATACTGCAGTAACATCTGCTTTAGGTGGTGTTGTTGGTGCAGCAATCGGTAACCAAGTTGGCGGCCAAACTGGCGCAATGATTGGTTCAGCAATTGGTGGCGGTGCAGGTGCAGCAGCATCAGCAAACAAACGTGACCGTAATGGTGCCATCATTGGTGGCGCACTTGGTGGCGCGGGTGGTTATACCGTAGGTAAAAACATGGGCGGCACAAACGGTGGTTATATCGGTGCTGCACTTGGTTCAGCCGGTGGTTCTGCACTAGGTAAAAAAGTGTCTGAAGACCGTCGCTATGATGATCGTTATGATGATCGCTATGACCGTCGTTATAACAACCGTGGCTATCGTACCAATAATTATAGCTACAATGACCGAGGCTACCGTGGAGACAATGGTCGTCACTTAGGTTGGTACAAAAACGGTAAACGTTAATCGATATATTTCAATGGAAAAAAATCAGCACCTTCGGGTGCTTTTTTTGTATATAAAAAAAGTTTAGATATATCTAAAGTTGTCTTTTTACACCGTCCCACGACCATATCGAGTTTATTCGATATACATTCAGCTTTTTATATCGTATTATTTCGATATAAAGATCTCTGAGAGAAAACATGCGTACTCTAGCCGATACAAAATTTTCAATACTTGAACTCGCACCTGTTCGAGATGATAAAACCATCGAATTTTCACTCAAACATGCACTCCAGTTAGCACAGAAAGCAGAACAACTTGGCTATGAGCGTCTATGGTTAGCCGAACACCACAATATGGATGGCATCGCAAGTTCTGCAACTGCGGTTTTACTCGGTTATCTCTTAGCAAATACACAATCCATCAAGCTCGGTTCAGGCGGGATTATGTTGCCCAACCATGCACCTTTGGTTGTCGCTGAACAATTTGGCACGCTTGAAACGCTATATCCCGGCCGTATTGAACTCGGCTTAGGTCGTGCGCCGGGTACTGACCAAACCACCATGCGCGCTTTACGCCGTGGCCGTCAGGAAACTGAAGATCAATTTCCACAAGATGTTCTTGAGATTTTACAATACTTCAAAGCACCTGAACCTCACCAGCGCATCATTGCCACACCGGGACAAAATACACATGTTCCCGTATGGCTGCTAGGTTCAAGTTTATTCAGTGCACAACTCGCTGCACGTTTAGGTCTACCCTATTCTTTTGCTTCTCATTTCGCACCACGCATGCTTGGACAAGCGATTCAGCTCTATCGTGAGAATTTCCAAGCATCCGAATATTTAGCTCAACCTTATGTTTCTATGGGCGTACCAACGGTTGTCGCCGAAACAAATGAAGAAGCAGAATATTTGGCAACGAGTGCTTATCAACGCGTTTTAGGTTTAATGCGCGGTCAAAGTTTAAAACTCAAGGCTCCAGTCGACAGTATGCAAGGCTTATGGTCTGCTGCAGAGAAGATGTCTGTTGATAATTTCTACGCTATGGGACAAGTCGGTTCAAATGCAACCGTTCGAGCAGGTTTAGAAAACCTACTCACCAAATATGACGTTGATGAATTTATTTTCACCTGCGACATTTACGATACCGATAAGCGCATTGAAAATTTCGAACGTTTAATGCAAATCAAAAATGAGCTGGCTTAAGACTCTCAACTTAATGATCTAATCCAAGCGTTTAATCCGTCTAAAGGTAGAATTGTGACTACATTTTTTGTGGCTCTTTAGACGGATAGCAGTCAACAGATAATATGGTTTCGGCTAACAACGACCAAACCTGTACTTAAAAACCATCATTGCCTCAACGAAATAATTGCTTTACTCATTTTTATTGCTGTATAAATATTAAACATAAGCAAAACAAAGAGAAAAATAAGCAGATGAGCCAATATATTAATAAACCCACACCCGCATTTATCGCAGCAAGTTGGTGTGCACTGATCTTAGGCGCTGTGGTGTTTTGCATAGGTTTATTCAATGCAAATATGATGCTGAATGAAAAAGGCTTTTATCTCATTTTATTGCTTTATGGATTATTTTCATCGGTTTCACTACAAAAAATCATTCGTGACCGTTTAGAAGGAATGCATGTCACTGCAATCTACTTTGGACTGTGCTGGGCATCCGTCATTATTTGCCTCGTACTTCTTGCCATTGGTCTATGGAATGCTGAACTGGCATTAAGTGAAAAAGGGTTTTACATGATGGCTTTCCTAATGAGTTTGTTTGGTGCAGTTGCTGTACAAAAAAATATTCGTGATATGGACTATTTACGTACACATACCGACCAACCCGAACTTAAGCATTCAACCCCGAGTCAGCTTGACTATAACTCATCAGATGATGAACCACTTTAAAACTCACAAAATTTATAGATCTCAAAAGCTGTTCATGCAGGTCGCTCATTGTTTTATCGATCTGCTTGAGCGGTTAATGAACTACAACGCATAAAAAAATCAGTTCACTCCTAGAAATGTATAAATGACAAGGGCCAAGCAAATCAATTCTAGACAAATTGTATGACTCATCAGACTGAAAAAACGCTTTACCCCGACTGGCCCATCACAGAATATATTCCTATCTAAGACTCAACTAAAAAAACAAAAGACAAGGAATAAATATGGCCAACAAGCAGGATGCAACCCACCATATTTTTAATAATCATCTAGAGGATTTTGAACACTTTCGTGGAACGATCATCAGTTCAGAACAGATCAAAGATTATGACTTTAAGAATCAAAAAATCGCCATTATTGGGATAGATCAGCATGTGGTCTCTGAACTACATCATCTATGTCAGGTTGCAGATAACATCATGGTCTATCAAATCAAACCGCAATTTGTTTTACCGCGTACTGAACGTCTATTGAATAAATTAATTCAACATCCACTGATTGCAAAAAATCGACGTTTATTTAGCAATCGTATTAAGAGTATTTTGGCGATTCGCTTTTTAGAAGATCAAGTGCCGAACCATTGGTTAAGACATTTACTCAGTCCAAATACCGCAATTCAGAACAAAACCTTCCTAAAATCGGATCATTATTATGCAGCATTACAGCAGCCCAACTGCATCTTAAACACTTGGCCTATTGCAAAAATTCAGAGTAATTCAATCACGGCTTTAGATGAGCATACGTTTGAGTGTGATGTCATTGTGCGCAGCGAATCTAACCAGCCTAAAGAAAAGTAATTACATTGCAATTATTTTCACATGACAATTACTAGAATTTATCCGATTGATCAAAACTCACAACACCAATAGCCATCTCTGGTGGCTTTTGCTAGATCCCCTACGTTATTGAATACTTCTATTCGGTAAGGCTAAGGATTCTTAAAAATCCATAAATGAAAATAGCTTTAATCGTGCTACATGCTTTTTCAGCGCTCAGACTTAAATCATGCCTCCGACCTGCATCATCAGCTACAGTTCATTTATAGAAGTGCGATTTTTGAATAGTTATGATCAATTCTTCATGAAAATTTTATTTCAAACCAATAAATTTTCAGTCTCTTAATTTTGTCTTACACAACTCTTTTAATGACTAATTATAAGTAGGAAAATTTATACCGATGCTCATATTCAGCCGACATTTACTTATGTTCTAATCTATATTCAATAAGAAAATAACTGCTAAAAATCCAATTTTAATATCACTTCATATCTGCTTTTAAAGCCTAAATAGTCTCAATTCGAGCATTCCCCACCCACATCAATTAAATAAATGATGCCATTTCTTGAGATTTAACACCTAAAAGCGACTATTTGATTATTTTTTATTCTATTTTTTGCCTATTTTTTTTGCATTTAAACAAGCTATTTTTGAAAACTTGATCAAATATTAAACTGTATGTGCTAAATCAGGTATATACACCACTCAGATCAAGTAGATTATTCAGGCTTAATTCATAGCTAAAAATACAGCACAGCACGGATTATTTTAAAAGATTCAAGCTGTCAATTAGGCCATATTTTATAAATTTTCAGCCAAAAAAATTCATCAAATTGGTACACATTTGAATACAGAATTTGCTTAAATTTTAAGTCTAAATGTTGAGAAAAATTTTCATCAATATTTTAAATATTTATCATTCATTAAAAGTATGACAAACCAGAAATTAATACTATTTTTATATAATTTATACAGTAATTTATTATCATCAGAAGAGCCACCAAAGTGGCTCAATTTACACTTACCCAATACGACGCTTCAGTCCGGTCATTTGTAAAACACGTGTTGAAATTTCTTCAATCGACATTTCAGACACGTTTAAGTATTTGATTCCTTCAGAAATATAAATACCTTCAATCGCACGTAGTTCCATTTGGCACTGACTAAAACTTGCATAACGGCTATTGGCCTTACGCTCTGAACGAATTGCTACAAGGCGCTCTGCATCAATCATCAAGCCAAATAACTTATGTTTATGCTCACGTAAAACTGCAGGTAAACGGTTGTCATCCAAGTCTTCTTCTGTCAACGGATAGTTCGCTACACGAATACCAAATTGCAAAGAGAGATAGATGGAAGTCGGTGTTTTACCCGAACGTGACACGCCAATTAAAATTAAGTCGGCTTTGTCATAATGACGAGTACGTGCCCCATCATCGTTATCTAAAGCAAAATGCACCGCATCAATACGTGCTTTATAAGACTCAGAATCTGTTACTGCATGGGTTTGACCGACTAAAGTTGTAGGAGCTGTGCCTAACTCGTCAGATAATTTACTAATAAGCCCTTCAAAAACATCAAGATTTACTGCATCTGCCGTATTAATAATGTCACGTACATACGGGTCAACAAGGGTGTCAAACACCAAAGGCTTTTGACCGTCTTGCTGCGCTCTAAGATTGATCTCTGCAACCACATTTGTAGCTGCTTCTTCAGAGGTAATATAAGGAATAATATGAATGTCAAAATCTACATGAGGGAACTGGGCTAACAGTGAATGACCAAGCGTTTCTGCGGTAATCGCGGTACCATCCGAAACAAAGAAAACACTACGCTGAATCTGTTTACCTTCTGACATTAAAATTCTCCTCCAAAATTTGTCTTAGTGCTATATAATCATTATAGTAAACCATCTTACATGACTGTCACTTAGTAAATTTAGAATGCTAAGTAATTTGTTATAATTTCATGCCAAGATAGTGATTAATACTGCAAAAGTGGAGTAACAACTTTGGAAGCGCGCGTAATTGGTCTAGAAAAATTAGGGAAACACGACGTAGAACTCGTGGGCGGTAAAAACTCATCATTAGGTGAAATGATCAGCCATCTCGCAAATGCTGGTGTATCTGTTCCTGGTGGTTTTGCTACTACAGCTCAAGCATATCGTGAATTCCTCGAGCAAAGTGGCCTGAACGCTAAAATTAACGCTGAACTTGCTGCACTCAATGTTGACGATGTAAATGCACTTGCTGAAACTGGTGCGAAAATCCGTCAATGGATTGTAGACACTCCGCTGACTGCTGAACTTGAAACAGAAATTCGTGAGGCTTTCACAGCTCTTTCAAACGGCAACCCTGATATCGCGGTTGCCGTTCGCTCATCTGCAACAGCAGAAGACTTACCAGATGCTTCATTTGCTGGCCAACAAGAAACTTTCTTGAACATCCGTGGTATCGACAACGTCCTTATTGCAATTAAAGAAGTATTTGCTTCACTTTATAACGACCGCGCAATTTCTTACCGTGTACACCAAAACTTCGCACATGACGTCGTTGCGTTATCTGCAGGTGTTCAACGCATGGTTCGCTCTGAAACAGGTGCAGCTGGTGTAATGTTTACACTAGATACAGAATCTGGTTTCCGCGACGCAGTTTTCATCACAGCTTCTTATGGCTTGGGTGAAATGGTTGTACAAGGTGCTGTAAACCCTGACGAATTCTATGTATCTAAACCACTTTTAAATGCAGGCAAACACGCTGTATTACGTCGTAACCTTGGTTCTAAACACCAAAAAATGATTTATGGTGAAGAAGGTGCTGCAGGTAAGTCAGTGGTTGTTGTAGACGTTGAAAAAGCAGATCGTCAACAATTCGCTTTAAATGACCACGAACTTCAAGAACTTGCTAAACAAGCATTGATCATTGAAAACCACTATGGTTCAGCAATGGACATCGAATGGGCGAAAGATGGCGATGATGGTCAAATCTATATCGTTCAAGCACGTCCTGAAACTGTGAAGAGCCGCCAAAACGTGGGCACCATGGAACGTTACCTACTTAAGCAAAAAGGTAATGTAGTTTGTGAAGGCCGTTCAATCGGTCAACGTATTGGTTCTGGTCGCGTTCGTATTGTGACTTCAATCAAAGAAATGGACAAAGTGCAAGACGGCGACGTACTTGTATCTGACATGACTGACCCAGACTGGGAACCAGTAATGAAACGTGCTGCTGCGATTGTCACTAACCGTGGTGGTCGTACTTGTCACGCTGCAATTATTGCACGTGAACTTGGTGTCCCTGCAATCGTAGGTTGTGGTAATGCAACTGAAGTATTAACTGATGGTCAAGAAGTGACTGTTTCTTGTGCTGAAGGTGACACAGGCTTTATTTACGAAGGTTCTTTGGACTTTGAAATCCAACGCAACTCTATCGAATCTATGCCTAAACTTCCGTTCAAAATCATGATGAACGTAGGTAACCCTGACCGCGCATTTGACTTTGCTCAAATTCCTAACGAAGGTGTTGGTCTTGCTCGTCTTGAGTTCATCATCAACCGTATGATCGGCGTACATCCTAAAGCATTGCTTAATATTGACAGCCTACCACGTGAAACTCGTGCTGCTGTAATGTCACGTACTGCGGGTTATGCATCTCCTATCGAATTCTATGTTGAAAAACTAGTTGAAGGTATTTCTACACTTGCTGCAGCGTTTGCTGACAAACCAGTGATTGTTCGTATGTCTGACTTTAAGTCAAACGAATATGCAAACTTAATCGGTGGTAAGTTATACGAACCTGAAGAAGAAAACCCAATGCTTGGCTTCCGTGGTGCAAGCCGCTATGTATCTGATAACTTCCGTGATTGCTTCGAACTTGAATGCCGCGCACTGAAAAAAGCACGTGACGAAATGGGCTTAACTAACATTCAAATCATGATTCCTTTCGTACGTACTGTTGCTGAAGCGAAACGTGTTATTGAATTGTTAGCACTTAACGGCCTCAAACGTGGTGAAAATGGTCTTAAAGTGATCATGATGTGTGAACTTCCAACTAACGCATTGTTGGCTGAACAGTTCCTTGAACATTTCGACGGTTTCTCTATCGGTTCTAACGACTTAACTCAGTTAACACTCGGTCTAGACCGTGACTCTGGTATCGTTTCTCACCTATTTGATGAACGTGATCCAGCCGTTAAAGCACTTCTTTCTATGGCAATCCATGCTTGTCGTAAAGCTGGCAAATACGTAGGTATTTGTGGTCAAGGCCCTTCAGATCACCCTGACCTAGCTAAATGGTTAATGGAACAAGGCATTGAGTCTGTTTCGCTTAACCCAGACTCAGTATTAGACACTTGGTTCTTCCTTTCTGAAGAAAAAGCTCAACAAGCTTAATAAACTGTGTTAAAAAAAGACCCACATGTGGGTCTTTTTTTTTATTTATACTTTTACAGACGTTTTTTGAGATTTTAGTTTTATGCAGATTTACTTGGCACGAAATAACCAACAAGCTGGTCCCTACACCTTAGAACAACTTAACCAAATGCTCGCGAGCCAACAAGTATTACTCACGGACTTGGTTTGGCACCAAGGTATGACCGAATGGAAAGCTTTGGGTGAACTCACTCAAGGTCAGTTGGTTTATATGCCTGCAGGATATACTGCACCAACAGCATTCGAATCAAATCAAACTGCAACTACGCCATCAAATACCTACGCACAGTCTCAAGCGGTACAAGAGCAAACTAGCCTAGCAAGTATTCCTAAACGTGTCCTGGCTAAAATCGTCGATTTACTCCTTTGGATACCGGCAACTTTTATCTTAACGGCATTTTTTAATCCAAGTGAAAAGACACAATTTGCCAATCTAAATGAACAGTTTATGCAAGCTGTGATGACCCCAAATGCTGACCCCAATGTTTTACAAGCACTACAAACACAAATGGTTGAAATGTTTCCCAACCAAGCTTGGATTGCAATGTTTGCGTATCTCTTCATTATGCTTTTCATTCAAGCGTATTTGATTGCTAAATCAGGTCAAAGCATTGGTAAAAAAATCACCAAGATTAAAATTGTAGATGCCGAAACCAGTCAACCTGTAAACCTCATGCGTGGCTTCACTTTACGCAGTGTTTTATTTATTTTCCTGAACTTTTTATCAATGCCATTAAGCGTAATCATCGATTCCGTTTTCATTTTCGGCAAGAAGCGTCAAACCTTGCATGACAAATTGGCAAAAACCAAGGTAATAAACCAATAATTTTCACTTTTATTCAGGGATGATTTTTTCATCCCTTTTTTGTGCATTATATTGAAATTAAAATAAAATTTAGATAAAAAAAATACAATCCTGACTAGCAAAATAGGGTTTTAATACAGTCATTTAAAGCATCTTTATGTATAGCTTAGTTTGCCGATATCAGGCATAATGCCCTACAACGTAGCGGTGTCGCATCATTGTGACTGTTTTTTCATGTCTGAAAAAATCACAATCATGCGACACTTTATTCGCTATCCCAAATTTTAAATTTAGGGAATGGGACTCTTCACCGAGGTTGTAAAATGAGACAAACAATTTTAGCTGTATTGTCTTTATCTGCGATCGCTGCACTCTTAACTGGGTGTGGTGGTGATATGGTACTTCTAAACTCAAAAGGTCCAGTTGCTGAAGGTCAGTCAAACCTCATGCTTACTGCGATCTACCTAATGTTGTTGGTCGTTATTCCATCAGCACTTATGGCGTTATGGTTTGGTTGGAAATATCGCGCGTCAAATAAAGATGCAGACTATAAACCTACTTGGGCACACTCGACTGCAATTGAAGTTGTAGTTTGGGGTATTCCTGTCATTATTATTGGTATTTTAGCGGCATTAACATGGTGGGGCTCACACGAGTACGATCCATACAAACCATTAAAATCAGAAAAAGCACCATTAACAGTTCAAGTTATTGCTGAACAATTTAAATGGATCTTTATCTACCCGGAACAAGGCATCGCGACTGTAAACGAAATGCGTTTCCCAGAGAAAACTCCGGTATCGCTTCGTATTACATCTAACTTTACGATGAACTCATTCTTCATCCCTGCGTTAGGTGGTCAGATTTATGCAATGGCGGGTATGCAAACTCACCTGAACCTTTTAGCTGACGAACTTAGTCCTGCTGAAGGCTTCCGTGGTTTCTCATCTAACTACTCAGGTTACGGTTTCTCACAAATGCGCTTCCGCGCTCACTCTGTGACAGATACTCAGTTTGCTGAATGGGTTTCTGCTGTTAAAGCTGGTAATGGTACTTCAGTGAATCCACAAGCAGTTCAAAAAACTGTTTTAGACCAAGCTGAATTCCAAACTCTTAAAGACGGCGACCGCTCTAAACATCAGATCGAAGCTTTAGTTGCTAGAGCAACTACTCCTGAAGAGAAGGCTCTAGCTGAAGCAATGAAGCCTTACCCTACTAAGCCACACCCAGTGACTTACTATTCTTCAGTTGAACCTAAATTGTTCGAATCAGTGATCAATAAATACATGAGCAACTACCACGGTGCTGATCATACAGCTACTGTTGGACACGAAGCTGCTGCTTCTGAAGCTCATGCAGGCGTTGAACATGCGACTGTTGCAGGGGAATAAGACATGAGCTTATTAGGTAAGTTAGGACCAGATGCAATTCCACACGATCCAATCGTGTTGGTTACTGTTGCAATGATGATCCTTGGCGGTATCGCAATTGTTGCTGGTATCACCTACTTTAAAAAATGGGGCTACTTGTGGAACGAATGGTTCACATCTGTAGACCATAAAAAAATTGGTATCATGTATATCCTCGTGTCAATTGTCATGCTTGTGCGTGGTTTTGCCGATGCGATTATGATGCGTCTTCAACTGTTCCTTGCAAAAGGTGGCGGTGAAGGTTACTTACACCCAGAACACTATGACCAGATCTTTACTGCCCATGGCGTAATCATGATCTTCTTCGTAGCAATGGGTCTAGTTGTTGGTTTAATGAACGTTGCTGTACCACTTCAAATTGGTGCACGTGACGTAGCATTCCCATTATTAAACTCTCTTAGCTTCTGGTTATTCGCCGGCGCTGCGGGCTTGATGATGGCTTCTCTTGCAATTGGTGAATTCGCTGCAACAGGTTGGATGGCTTACCCTCCACTTTCTGGCATCGAATACTCTCCAGGTGTAGGTGTAGACTACTATATCTGGGCACTTCAGGTTTCTGGTCTAGGTACGCTTCTTACTGGTGTTAACTTCTTCGTTACCATCATCAAAATGCGTGCGCCTGGCATGAAACTTATGGACATGCCTATTTTCACTTGGACTGCATTAGTTACTGTAGTGCTTATCGTTGCAACATTCCCAGTTTTGACTGCGACTATTGCAATGCTTTCACTTGACCGTTACTTCGGCTTCCATTTCTTTACAAATGACATGGGTGGTAGCCCAATGTTGTATGTAAACTTGATTTGGACTTGGGGTCACCCAGAAGTTTACATCTTGGTATTACCAGCTTTTGGTATTTACTCAGAAGTTACTGCTGTGTTCTCACGCAAAGCGTTGTTCGGCTACAAATCAATGGTGTACGCAACTGTAGCAATTGGTGTTCTTTCACTAGTTGTATGGGTTCACCACTTCTTTACAATGGGTGCTGGTGCCAACGTTAACGCGTTCTTCGGTATCATGACCATGATCATTGCAATCCCAACTGGTGTGAAAATCTTCTCTTGGTTATTCACCATGTACAAGGGCCGCATCACCTATACAACTCCAATGCTTTGGACACTTGGCTTCCTTGTGACTTTCGGTATTGGTGGTTTAACAGGCGTATTAATGGCAGTTCCACCAGCGGACTTCTTAGTACACAACTCTTTATTCCTTATCGCTCACTTCCATAACGTAATTATTGGTGGTGTAGTGTTCGCGATGTTCGCGGGTATCATTTTCTACTGGCCAAAAATGTTTGGTTGGAAACTGAATGAAACTTGGGGTAAAGCAGCGTTCTGGTTCTGGTTCTTCGGTTTCTACTTTGCATTCATGCCACTTTATATCCTTGGTTTCATGGGTATGACTCGTCGTTTGAATACATATGACAACCCTGAATGGGATCCGTACTTAGCGATCGCTTTATTTGGTTCTGTATTGGTTGCTATCGGTATCTTCTGTTTTGTTATGCAAATCGTTGTTGGTTTCCTTCAACGCAAAGACAACATGGACGTTACTGGCGATATCTGGGATGGTCGTACTCTTGAGTGGGCTACTTCATCTCCTTCACCATTCTATAACTTTGCTTATCTTCCAAAGATCAATGGTATTGATACTTTCTGGACTGACAAAGAAAATGGTGTTGCTTACGCTAAGCCAACTACATACGAAGACATCCATATGCCTACAAACCGTGCGGCAGGTTTCGTAATTGCAATGTTTATTACAGTTATGGGCTTCGCATTAATCTGGCATATCTGGTGGTTAGTCGTTGTAACTTTCATTGCTTCAATTATCAGCTTCATCGTTTCTTCTTTCACTAAGAAAGTGGATTACTATGTTCCAGCTGCAGAAGTTGAACGTATTGAAAATGAACGCTACGCGCTTCTTGAAAAACATTTGAAGAAGGACTAAGACAATGGCTGAAGTACTTCATCACGACAACCACGGACATGACGAACATCATCATCACGATGATACTGACATCACTGTCTTTGGTTTCTGGACATACTTGATGAGTGACTTGGTTCTTTTCGGGACACTCTTCATCGCGTTCGCTGTATTAAGTAGCCACGTTCCAGTGGGTACGCCAAGTGCACAAGAGCTGTTTGGTGAATCTTTAGGTTTCGTTTTAACTGAAACTTTCGCCCTTCTTATCTCTTCTGTAACTTTTGGTTTTGCTGTTCTTGCAGCATACAAGAAAAATGTTGGTCAAGTTTTAACTTGGTTAGCAGTTACTTGGGTATTTGGTGCAGCCTTCATTGGCATGGAACTTTATGAGTTCAATCATTTAGTTCATGCTGGTCATGGCCCAAGCACAAGTGCGTTTTTATCTGCGTTCTTTACTTTAGTTGGTACGCACGGTATTCACGTAACTTCTGGTTTGGTATGGATGCTTGTGTTGATGTTCCAAATCAAGAAATATGGTTTGACACTTCCAAACACTCGTCGTCTTGCTTGCCTAAGCTTGTTCTGGCACTTCCTTGACATCGTTTGGATCTGTGTATTCAGCGTTGTTTACTTGATGGGAGTTATCTAATGAGTCACGATCATAACTCTGCTGGTGCAGCTCACGGTAACGTTAAACAATATACAATCGGTTTTATCCTTTCTGTTCTACTTACCGTAATTCCATTCGGTATGGTAATGGCAGGTGGTTTTAGCCGCGGTCTATTGGTTGCCGTAATCGCGATTACTGCGGTTGCTCAGGTTCTTATTCAGTTAGTTTACTTCCTGCATATGAACTCTTCTTCAGAGCAACGCTGGAACGTGATTGCATTTGTTTATACAATCCTCACAATTGCTATCCTTTTAGTAGGTTCTGTGTGGATTATGAACTACCTTCACTTCAACATGATGATCTAAACTGGTCGTCATGCTGAAAAAGTATTTATTCCTGACTAAACCAGGAATTCTCTTTGGTAACTTTGTTACCGCTTTGGGTGGCTACTTTGTAGCTGCCCAAGGTTCTGTAGATTTCCTTCTGTTGCTTCTTACCCTCTTAGGCACCCTCTTTGTGGTCGCTTCTGGATGTGTAATCAATAACGTTATTGACCAAGACATCGACTCAAAAATGCAACGCACACAAAATCGTGCGATGGTAAAAAAATCAATCTCGATTCCTGTTGCTTTAGTTTTTGCTTTAGTTTTAGGTGTATTTGGTTTTAGCATTTTATGGTTCTGGGTAAATGCTTACGCTTTTCTTTTTGCTGTTATTGGTTTTGTCGTATACGTTGGTTTTTACAGCTTATGGACAAAACGAACAACAATTCATCAAACCATTATCGGCAGTCTTTCTGGCGCAGCGCCACCTGTAATCGGGTATACGGCTGTTGCAAACCAGTTTGATTTAGGTGCATTGCTGATTTTTATTGGTTATGCATTTTGGCAAATGCCTCATTCTTGGGGAATTGCAGTTTACCGATTTGATGACTACAAAAATGCAGGAATTCCAATTTTACCTGTAGCTCGTTCAATTCACCGTACCAAAGTTGAGTCTTTGGTTTATGTGTTTTTGTTCTGCATGACCATGAATGGTTTATTCTTTTTGGGTTATGCAAATTGGATTTATATGATTGTCCTGAATGCCTTAAGTCTGTATTGGATTTATCTGACCATTCAAGGATTCAAAGCTGAAGATGATCAAATTTGGGCAAAACAATATTTCATGTTTTCAGTCAAATTGATCACAGTGATTAGTTTAATTTTTAGTTTTACTTCCACTGCCCCTCTGAAGCCAATTGTATTTTTTTAAAGAAGATAGAGTTTTACTCTATCTTTTTTTATTTCTAGGCATCTTCAATGCAAAGCAAAAATTTAAGTCGAAATACTGCTATACATACTAAAATTGTTTTAACGCTGATTCTCCCTATATCCACCCATGTACAATAGATTTCAGACAAGTACAAAAATATTTCATATTCGTATTAGCATTCAAATCGATATCTACAATCAAATATGACAAAAGATCTTTAATTTAAATCAAATTTATATCATTACAACGTCTATATGATCGTAACTCATCAAATACAAGATAAGCTCCCCGCAATTAAAAACATATCTCCTATTTTACAATCTGCATCCGATTCTAGCTGTGTATTAAAGATAGTCATTAAACCACAAAATAATTAAGCCTTTTTAGGTGTATGCCTTGTATTTCAAACCTAAACGCTCTAAAATTCACGCTTCGCAAACTTTGCGACACAACTTTAGTTGTGACTCCTTGCTTCAATCAATTAATGATTGGGGCTGCCTAAACCGTAAGGAGCTGACAATGCGTCACTACGAAATCGTACTATTGGTACATCCAGACCAAAGCGATCAAGTTGTGGGTATGGTAGAACGTTACCTAACTCACATCAAAGAAGCTGAAGGTCAAATCCACCGTCTTGAAGACTGGGGCCGTCGTCAATTGGCTTACCCAATCAACAAGATCCACAAAGCTCACTACATTCTTATGAATGTTGAGTGTGGTCAAACTACTCTTGATGAGCTAGAAGAATTGTTCCGTTATAACGATGCAATCATTCGTAGCCTTATCATCCGTCGTGAAAACGCTATCACTGAAGAGTCACTATTGGCTAAGAGTGCTGAAGAAAAACGTGCGCGTAAAGCTCAACGTGAAGAAGCACAACAAGCTCAAGACTCTGCTGAAGCATAAGGAGAACATAACATGGCACGTTTTTACCGTCGTCGCAAGTTCTGCCGCTTTACAGCTGAGAACGTTACGTACATCGACTACAAAGATATCGACACTTTAAAACAGTACATCACTGAAAACGGCAAGATTGTTCCTAGCCGTATTACAGGTACTAAAGCTCGTTACCAACGTCAATTAGCGCTTGCTATCAAACAAGCTCGCTACTTGTCTTTGATCCCTTACACTGACAATCATAAGTGAGGTTGAGCTGTGGATATTATCTTATTACAACGCATTAAAAACCTTGGTAAATTAGGCGATAAAGTTTCAGTTAAAGCTGGTTACGGCCGTAACTTCCTTATCCCTCAAGGTAAAGCAGTTGCTGCTACTGAAGCTAACACTGCTGCATTTGAAGCTCGTCGTGCTGAACTTGAGAAACAAGAAGCTGAAGTATTAGCTGCTGCTCAAGCACGTGCTGACCAATTGAACGAAGTTAACATCGTGATCACTGCTAAAGCTGGTGACGAAGGTAAACTATTCGGTTCTATCGGTACTCGTGACATCGCTGACGCGTTAACTAATGCTGGTCTTGTTGTAGACCGTGCAGAAGTTCGTTTACCAAATGGTGCGCTTCGCAACACTGGTGAATTCAACATCGCAATCCAATTGCATCATGATGTTGTTGCAGAAGTTCTAGTTACTATCGTAGCTGAGTAATTTCTTGCAAAGAAAAGAGCATGCTTACGCATGCTCTTTTTTTATCTGTAAAAAATAGTGCTCCAACTTTTTTACATTTTCAACTCTTCATTCAATTCAATGTGTGACGAATTAATCGGAAATACTTGTTCGCATTTCTGTAGAAAACGCCTATCATTTCAGTTCAATGAAGAGTTGAAAAAACTGTAATTAGCACCCATTTCCATCACATTAAATGGTTTCAGCATCAGGGATTTTTATGTCACAGGCGAATGCCATCAAGCCAAACTCTACGCCAACAGCAAAAACCACAGAACAAAGTTCGTTGAAAGAGTTTCGTACCCCACCCCATAACCTTGCGATTGAACAAGCCGTGCTTGCTGCACTGATGACCGTTGCAGAATCTTTTGAGCAAGTGGGTGATGTACTGACTGAAGCTGATTTTTATGCGACCCGTCATAAATATATTTTCCGTGCCATCGATCAACTGTCAAAAGATAGCTCACCTTATGATGCGGTCTTGGTCAATGACTGGCTGATTAAACAAAACTTGCTCGATGCTGCTGGTGGCGAAGAATATCTGATGCAACTCATGTCAGATTCACCTTCAAGTTTCTATAACCTTGAAACGTATGCTGCAAAAATTAAAGAATTTTCCACTTTACGCAGCATGATTAAAGTCAGCTCAGAAATTTTACAAAATGCCTATGACACCAAAGGTCGTACGGTCAGTGAAATTTTAGATCTCGCAGAAACCAATATTTTCTCGATTGCCGAGCAACACAACAACAACGCCAAAGCACAAGGCCCTAAAGCTATTAACTCTGTCGTTGCTAGTGTTTTTGATAAGTTGAATGAACTTTCACAAACTGAAGGCAGTATCACGGGTTTAACCACTGGATTTGTTGAACTAGATAATAAAACCTCAGGTATGCAAGCAGGCGATTTGATTATTGTGGCGGCCCGTCCATCGATGGGTAAAACCACTTTTGCCATGAACTTGGTTGAAAGTGTACTGTTTAATAATAACCTGCCCGCTCTAGTTTACTCTATGGAGATGCCCGCGGACTCGATTGCGATGCGTTTGATATCCTCGTTCGGTCGTGTACACCAAGGACATTTACGTTCAGGTAAAATGGATGCTGATGAATGGTCAAAAGTGACCAGTACTATTGTGCATCTACAAGAAAAGAATTTGTATATCGATGACTCATCTGCACTACCGCCAACGGAAGTACGTGCCCGTGCTCGACGAATTGCAAAAATGCATGGCGGTAAACTCGGGTGTATCATGGTCGATTACTTGCAGCTTATGAAAGTACCCGGTATGGGTGATAACCGTGTTGGCGAGATCTCGGAAATTTCCCGAAGCTTAAAAGCACTGGCTAAAGAAATGCACTGCCCAGTAATTGCACTGTCACAGTTGAACCGATCACTGGAAAACCGTCCTAATAAACGCCCAGTGATGTCCGACTTACGTGAATCGGGTGCGATCGAGCAGGATGCCGATTTGATCATGTTTATTTACCGCGACGAGGTTTATAACAAAGAGTCTAAAGAAGCAGGTACTGCAGAAATTATTATTGGTAAACAGCGTAACGGTCCAATTGGTACTGTGCGTCTTGCCTTCGAAGGTCAATACACCAAATTTAGTAACCTCTCCCCTGAGTTTTATGCTCAGTATGATGATGAAGAGTAAAGACTCTTTATCATCCATTAATTCATCGACCCTGTAGGAGTATTTAGGGTGCGCCAAGCTACAGTTTATATTGATCAACAAGCACTTCAATATAATTTAAACCGTGTCAAACAACTTGCCCCAACCGCTAAAATTGTAAGCATGGTAAAAGCCAATGCTTATGGACATGGAGTTAAAGACTGCTTAGCAGCCTTAAAAGACAGCGATGCCTTTGGTGTTGCCTGCCTAGAAGAAGCATTAGAAATTCGCGAACTGGGTTATGAACAGCCTATTACGTTGATTGAAGGCATTTTCTCAGATGATGAAATGCAAATTATCATCGATAAAAAAATTGAATGTGTGGTGCATCATCAGCAACAACTAGATTGGTTACGTACGCATAAAGAGGCCTATATCGCTCAAGGTCTAAAAGTTTGGGTCAAACTCAACAGCGGTATGAACCGTTTAGGCTTTAAAGTACCTGAAATTATTGATGTTATCAATGCATTAAAGGCGGAAGGTTTTACTTGCGTACTGGCTATGCATTTTGCCAATGCTGACGCAGAAAATCATCCACTAAATGACCAACAACGTGAACAATTTTTACACGTAAAAGAAGCTTGTGCGCCAATCATGGGTTCGTGCTGTAACTCAGCAGCGATTTTCAAATGGCCAGAACTGAATTTTGATTTTGTTCGTCCAGGCATCATGCTATATGGCGCTACACCTTTCGCAGACCGTTCTGTAGAAGCATTAGATCTTAAACCAGTGATGACCTTTACCGCTGAAGTGATTGCTCTAAATACCATTCAAGCTGGTGAATCTGTGGGTTATGGATCGACTTTTGTTGCAGAGCAAGAAATGAATCTTGCGATTGTGTCGATTGGTTATGGGGACGGATATCCACGTGCCTTCCCTAAACAAAACTATGTATCTATTCAAGGACAGAAAACGCGGGTAATTGGCCGTGTTGCCATGGATATGATTGCGATTGATATCACTGGTATGAATGCACCAATAGGCACTGAAGTTGAGCTTTGGGGCAAAGATCGTCTGGTTGATGACGTTGCAGAAGCGAACGGAACCATTGGCTATGAATTATTATGCCGTATGAGCGCGCGCCCTGTACGTAAATTAGCTTAATTAGCCAAATCAAAAAGCCCAGATCAATTCTGGGCTTTTTTATTGGCTTTATATATTGTTTTATTTTCAGATTAAATCGTCATTGAAAATAGTCAGCTGTAGGTTTTGCTAACTCGATTAAGCCCTGACGCAATGCTTCAGACCATCCTCTACTGATCATTGTAAAATATGGGTCTTCTTCATAAATGCGTTTACCAGTAGGTATTTCTAAACTGTCTTTCTTATAGACTAAAGCATCTAATGGCATACCTACAGACACATTTGAGCGTATCGTTGAATCAAAAGAAATTAAACTGCAGCGCATTGCTTCATCGAGCGGCATATCGTAACGCAAAGTTCGGTCAAGTATCGGCTTACCATATTTACTTTCTCCAATTTGAAAATATGGGGTATCCGGTGTCGCACAAATAAAATTACCTTGCGGATAGATATTATATAGCTGCATATCAGCGCTACCAATTTGACCACCTACTAATAAACTACAGTAATAATTACTTTGTTCTAAAATATCTGAGGTGACATCAGAGATAACTTTTTTTAAGGTATGCCCGACCAATTCAGCCACTTCGAACATCGTATTTACACTATATAAATTCGGCTCTTGTTTGACCTCTAGCTGATTTTGTAAATGCCCGATGACCGCTTGTGTAGTAGCTAAATTCCCAGAGGTTTGGATGGTAATAAATCGCTCACCCGCAATACCAAAGGTATAAAGTTTACGAAAAACTGAAATATGGTCAACTCCTGCATTTGTACGTGTATCACTGACAAACACCATGCCATCTTTTAATCGTAATGCACAACAATAGGTCATTTTTATCCCTCAAATGATTAACAACTCAACACTTGTACAATTGAGCTCATTGACTCAGTACCACCTTTATCACGAACGCCTCGAACTGGAGCTACATCCCAGTAATCCCGCCCAATCGCGACATAAATATGTGATTGTGGTGTAAATAGCTGATTACTGACATCAAAACAATACCATTTATTTTCGATATAGACTTCTACCCAAGCATGACTGGCAAGGTGGCTACTATTCGGTACAAATAAATACCCAGAAATATATCGTGCAGGAATACCCAAATAGCGACACATTGCGATCATGACATGGCTATGATCCTGACATACCCCTTGCTTATGATGAAAAGCATCAATCGCTGAAGTATGTACCGATGTTTGATTCGATACATAGGGAATATGCGCCAATATCGCTTCAGCCAAACGAATCAGATTGGCACGATTGATACGAGGGACATAGCAATCGGCAAAACTTTTCATGTGAATATCGTACTGCGTACTCGGCGTTGGCTGTAAAAACAATTTCGGGTTTAAATCATCCGCATTTGAATCATTTGAACTCAAATTCATCTCTACGATGCCCTGCGCCATAATGGTCATTTGCAGATAAGGTTCGCGCTGCGTTGTGGTCAACCACACATTACCAAAAGTATCCAATTGCATATCACGCTGCCCCGGCACACTCACATCCCAATTTTGCACTTGTTGATGCGCATTGGTGGACGGGGTCATTTTGATATATTGAATGCTTCTGTTTACCACATCAGTGTAAACATAATGGGTCTGATGGTTGATCATGAGCCTCATACAGCCACCTCAAACATATTTTGGATATGATCACTGAAATGGTAGAAGTTTTGGCTATTCGGCTGCTGTTTAAGTGCCAACCATGCCTCTTGCACGCTTTCCCATCCAAACTGAACCAAAGCCATGACAATATGTTCAATCTTCGCTAGGGTGTGTTGAATGTCCTGCTGCATGCGTAACTGGCGATCAAGCTGCTCTATGGCTTGTCCTAAACTAAAAAATAAAAATACATCTTCAGATTCGGACTCTAAAACATCTTGGCAATCTGTTACCACGTCACAGATATAACCTGGGTTATCACTCGCATTACGAATTAAACGGCTGAGTTCTGCATAACTTTTTGCTGAAAGTACACCCCTTAAGTCCTGAATATTACTTTGCGCATATTGAAATTGGCTGGAAAATGACGCCGGCTGCTCCGCATTTAAAACTAACTCATTCATTGAGTCGGCATCAAATGCTGGCAAACAAAAAGCATGTGCATAGCTCAATGCCGTATCAACATCTTGAAAAGGGAAAATACTGCATAAATATTGAGTACGTGCTAAATAACGCCCCAACCAAAAAATATGTTCTGCATTACTGTTTAATAAAATCATGTTTTGCTCCTTCACTGGAGTGCTATGAGCGTAAATCGTCTACTACCCACGTATCTTTAATGCCGCCGCCTTGAGAAGAATTCACTACCAATGAACCTGCTTGCATCGCGACACGAGTTAAGCCACCCGGTACAATTTCAGTTCGATATGGTGAACTCAGTACAAATGGGCGTAAATCGATATGGCGTTCCGAAACACCCGCCTCACTTAGGGTTGGGCTGACAGATAAATTTAAAGTCGGCTGTGCAATATATAAATGTGGTGCTGCGGCCACTTTATCTTTAAAGCTATTTAATTCTTGTAAAGAAGCTTGTGGACCGATCAGCATGCCGTAACCACCTGAACCCTGCGCTTCTTTGACCACCAATTTTTCGATATTCGAGAGCACATAATCCAATTCGTTCTGCTCACGACATTGATAGGTCGGCACATTTTTCAGGATCGCTTGTTCGCCTAAATAGAAATGAATCATTTTATCCACATATGGATAAATCGATTTATCATCTGCTACGCCTGTTCCCGGTGCATTTGCAATGACCACATTATGTTGCATATACGCTGACATGAGCCCTGCTACGCCCAAAGTACTGTCAGGTTTGAAACATAATGGATCGAGAAAAGCATCATCCACACGACGATAAATTACATCAACCTGTTGTCGGCCTTTAATGGTTTTCACATAAACCTTATCGTTTTCTACATAAAGGTCACGCGATGTCACTAAGGGTACATCCATCTCCCTTGCCAAAAAAGCATGTTCATAATAAGCACTGTTAAAACTCCCTGGGGTTAAAACCACGATAAACGGGTTATCGACGTAGGCATTTTCTGCAAGAATTTCACGTAAAAGCTGCGGATACTGCTCAATCCCCATGATGTTGCTTTGCTGGCAAAGTTCAGGCATCAGTTTTTGACTGATCTTACGGCTTTCTAGCATATACGACACACCAGACGGTGTTCTAAGATTATCCTCAAGGACGTAAAATTCGCCTGATTGATCTCGGATGATATCAATGCCACTGATTTGGCTATAAATTTTACCTTTTAGCCCATGCATATACATTTGTGGCAAATAGGCTTCATGGGTTAAGACTTGCAGTTCAGGAATAATTCCTGCTTTTAAAATATCTTGTTGATGATAGACATCATGTAAAAACAGATTGAGTGCTTTCACGCGCTGTGCGCAGCCTAGAGATAAATTATTCCATTCCTTTCGTGCAATCACACGCGGAATAAGATCATAAGGTATGGTGCGTTCAATACCCTCATCTTCGCCATACACTGTAAAAGTAATGCCTTCATAGAGAAAATGTTGTTTTGCAACCTGATTTAGTTGCTTCAATTCATCAAGCGTATGCTGTGATAACCACTGCTCTATCCGTTGGCATGATTCTTTAGCTACCGTTTTGCTGTCGCGCATTTCATTAAAAAAATCCGAATTGAATTGATTAAACAGCGCATATCCTCGAGCAAGTGGTAAAGTTTTTAATGTAGAGACAGAAGTATTAACCAACTTTGCCTCATAACCCTCAATTCCATTTGAAGTTGTATTACGATTTTCTTTCAGCATAGCAACTCCATGTTTTTGTCATGTTTTGTAAATCAGATAAAGCAATATATATGCCATCAATACATATGCTGCTTCTCTTTGATTATTTATGCAAAGTGGTACAGCATGTAACTGCTCAAGTTGTGTCAAATTGCGTTATTAAAATCATCTTAGTTTTTTTAGATGAAGACTTGCTTAACGCAGGAAGATTTCTTATTGTGTCCCACAGCATCATTTTATTCATTTAAGTCCAAGTTCAAGCACTAGATTATGTCTTCACAAGAAAAAGAAACGTCGAACAGCCTTTATCGTCAGTGGCAAATTCTTTCACGACTGTCCACAGGTAAGTGGATGGGTACGCGTGAATTACAAGAAATACTGAACCGTGAAGGCATTGATATCAGCCTACGCACCATTCAGCGTGACTTAAATCAAATTTCTCTACGTTTCCCAATTGAGAGCAGTAAAACAACGCCGCAAGGCTGGCGTTGGCGTTCTGATGCACCGATTCAAAGCCTGCCTCATATGACCAGCTCACAAGCGGTCACCTTTATGATGGTTGAGGAGCATCTAAAGCATTTGCTTCCGCCAAGCTTAATTGAAGAAATGAATCCTTGGTTTGACCTCGCACGTCGAAGTCTGTCGTCGCAAAATAATGTCCGTCAGTGGATTAACCGCGTGCGGATCGTGCCAGCTACTCAGCCATTGATTCCTCCTGTGGTTGAAAAAGTCGCACAGCAATCGATTTATGAAGGCTTACTACAAGACAAACAACTGGAATGTCTATATCAAGGTCGTGGACAACAAAGCGAAGAAAAGACCTATATTTTAAATCCACTGGCGTTGGTCCAAAAAGGTGCAATTATTTATTTGGTGTGCACACGTCATGACAAAACAGACATCCAAACCTTTGCTTTACATCGTTTTAAATCAGCTACAGTCTTAAATTCACGTGCATTACACCCTGTCGATTTTGATATTGATGCCTATATTGACTCTGGAGCGCTTGGCTTCCGTGTGGACTTCAATAAGCCGACTGAAATGATTCAGCTCAAATTAACCATGTCGGAATCAGAAGCAGTTTATTTTGAAGAAAGTCAGCTAAGTAAAGATCAAGTGATTCAAAAAACCGAAGATGGCTGGGTTGAAGTTAGTGCAACAGTACCATTTACCTCTCAGTTAACATGGTGGCTGCGTAGTTTTGGGAAAAAGATTCAGAAAATTGAACCCGAAGAAGTCGCTATAGTTGTACAACAACGCAATGATTAAACCGATCTAAGGTTTTCTGCTACCTTAAATACTAACTAATGTTACGCACATAAAAGTAATTTCGCATTTTAAAAATGATTTTTAAGTCTATTCGACGGAGTCTTACATCTAGGGTTTAAATAAAGGAATTAGCCTTCGGCTGGAGGTACTTTTGTTTCGGCAAAAGTACCCAAAACCATTGTCATCCGCAAAACTCGTTCACTAACGTCTACTTATTCAAAGTATCGCAAAAACATTTTTAAATAAATGTAGTCCTGTCTCAAACACTTGCGGATGACCTTACCGCGTATCATTCTTTTATTTGAGGTGACAACTTCTAACGCATAATGAATATCTAGTACATTATTTATGCTTAGATTTTCCCTTAAAATATCAACACATAAAAAAGTCCCAACGCTGGGACTGGATAATTTCTTAGAATATTTTTGTAATTTTAGTCGTTTAGGTCAAAGGAACTACAGCATAAGTACCTGCTGAATACCTTATGCCGTAGCGCTAATTTCTCATGGCTATAATCAATTACTGACATAGGCAGGCTAGGTCGGCATTATTATAACGAATAGATTTCATAGTCATATTCAGCACCTCGTGTTTAGAAAGTAAAATCACTATAACCTCCATTTTGTTCACTGTGAAATAACAAGAACCGCGCTACTTTTCATAAATTTTCTTAAAGAACATTCCTGCTTTTCTTATCTCATTTGGCTTTAAATGAAAAAATCATCCAACTTCAGTGCTGCTTTTTATAAATGCTACACTGAATCAACAAATTAAAGCTTGAGCATTGTGCATAAACTCGGCAAATTATGAGCAAATGAGCTGAATAAGATTTTTCAAAATATGGCCAGTCCAGCGCAAACTATTCGCCACAAGCTACTAAATACTTTTTTTTCTCGGCATTCCATTTGGTTTGCTTGTATTTTTATCTTCCTACTCATTTCGAGTTTTCATTTAGGTTATTCCCCTCGTTATATTCAATATTTCATTCCACAAACCTTATTGAATAGTATCTGGGTCATTACTGGGCTTTTGAGTTTATTGGGTTTGTATGACGTCATACAAAACAAACATTCGATCTTAAAAAATTACCCCATCATGGGGCACTTTCGTTTTCTATTTGAAGAATTTCGACCTGAAATTCGCCAATATTTTATTGAATCTGATCAAGATGCTCTGCCCTTTTCTCGTATGCAGCGTAGTTTGGTCTATCAACGTGCAAAAAACCAAAATGCAGATAAACCATTTGGTTCAATTGTTGATGTTTACCAAAATGATTACCGCTTTATTAATCACTCCTTGTCACCTTGCATTCCTGCCATTCCTGAAACATTCCGTATTAACATCGGTAATGAACAATGTAAGCAACCGTATAGTGCATCGATATTAAACATTTCTGCGATGAGCTTTGGTAGCTTAAGTGCCAATGCCATTCGTGCCTTAAACTTAGGTGCAAAAATGGGCAATTTCTACCATGACACCGGTGAAGGCAGTATTAGTCCGTATCACTTGGAAAATGGTGGCGACATTGTTTGGGAACTCGGTAGTGGTTACTTTGGCTGTCGTACCATTGATGGTCAATTCGATCCTGTACGTTTTGCTGAACAAGCCAAGCACCCTCAAGTCAAAATGATTGAGATCAAATTATCTCAAGGTGCAAAACCAGGCCATGGTGGTATTTTACCTAAAGACAAAATTTCCGAAGAGATTGCTCAAATCCGTGGTGTCAGCCGTGAACATGACTGTATCTCTCCATCTAGCCATCCTGCCTTTAGCACCCCTATTGAAATGATGCAATTTATTCAGCAATTGCGCGAGCTTTCCGAAGGTAAACCTGTAGGCTTTAAACTGTGTATCGGGCAACCGTGGCAATTTATGAGTATCGTAAAAGCCATGTTACACACAGGTATTACACCTGATTTTATCGTGGTGGATGGTTCTGAAGGTGGGACTGGCGCAGCGCCGATTGAACTGATTGATAATATGGGGACACCACTGCGTGAAGGCCTACTCTTTGTCAATAACACCCTAATTGGTGCAGGCTTACGTGCAAAAATTAAAGTCGGTGCCAGTGGTAAAATTATTAGTGCTTTTGATATTGCCAGTACCATGGCAATTGGTGCAGATTGGGTGAACTCAGCTCGTGGCTTTATGTTTGCAGTCGGGTGTATTCAAGCTCAAAGCTGTCATACCAACCAATGTCCTGTTGGGGTTGCAACACAGGACAAAGACCGTCAAAAAGCCATTCATGTTCCTACAAAGGCAGAACGTGTTTTTAATTTCCACAAAAACACCATGCATGGTTTATCTGAACTTATTGCCTCAGCAGGTTTACAACATCCATCGGATATCCGTGCACACCATCTAGCGCAGCGCATTAATAACCGTGAAATTAAAAACTATGCACAGCTACATTTTTGGTTAAAAGATGGTGAGCTGCTCAGTTGTGAAAATAAAGATGAAGAAAACTTCTATTTCCGTATGTGGAATATGGCACATCTAGAAAAGTTCTAATCCCTACCGCATAAAAAAGAGGCGACCACGCCTCTTTTTTTCGTCTAGATCCATCACACTGATTAAGGTAAGCTGTGCTCAATCGTCAATTAGTAACTGATGTTACGCGCGTAAAAGTAAATACGCATTTTTAAAATAATTTTTAAGCCTATTCGACGGAGTCTTACATCTAGGGCTTAAATAAAGGGATTACCCTTCGGCTGGAGGTACTCTTACGAAACGATGTTTCTCATTCGGCAAAATGAGAAGCAAAGCTTCGCAAGGAAACCATCTTGCGGTGCAATGCACCTCACCGACAAAACTCGTTCACTAGCGTCAAATTATTCAAAGTATTGCAAAAACATTTTTGATTAGAAGTAGTCCTGTCTCAAACACTTGCGGATGAACTTCCCGCGTATCGTACTTTTATTTGAATCAAATTACGCTCCTGATGTTAGTGCGTAACATCAGTTAGTAATAAGACTTACTATTCGATTGAGCATGCAAGAATGCCGGGATCAAACCTGTTAATGCAGCACGAATATCGGCACGTTCATTAATCAGCTGATGTGAACCTTCTTCAAGCATGAGAAGCGTCTGTAAACGGAATTTACGACGTATAAACTCAATGTTATAACGCCAATCCACCGTTTGATCCTGTGCGCCTTGAGCTAACCACACTGGAATACGACACGCAGGTCGTTCTTCCATTTCCTGCATCCATTTTGACATGGCCAAAATCCAATCCATCCCCATCATTCGAGGTTGTAGAGGATCCTTTAAACGTACAAAACGTAAAAACTCAGGGTTGTGATTATTCCGTCTAAAATGACGTGGCACTTCACGTTTAATACGACGAATAATGCCTAATCCAACCGAGTTATGCCACCATGCCGTTTTTGCAGGACGAATCAGCGGAGATAATAATAAAACCCGTTCGACATAAGGGTTTTTGCGATGTTCAGCAAAATCTAACAGATGATGCAGCCAAATCGCACCACCCGTACTCTGCCCAATCCCTAACCACGGTGTCGGTAATTGAGCTGCATGTTTCACATAACGATATACCGCTTCCAAAACTTGTTGGTAATGGTCAAAGTTTTGAATACTGGCTGGCGAGCCATTGCTTAGACCATGCCCCGGTAAATCATAGGTCAAAACACTAAAACCTTGATCTAAGAGCTCACGAATAATCGGCTGATATATTCCACTATGCTCTAAATAACCATGTAATAAAAATACAGTGCCTTTAATGACATCTGTTTCAGCCTTTAGTTTCGGTTGAAACACTTGTACATGTAGTTTGAACAAAGGCATTTCTACATAGCCTTGCCAATGTTCGCAGTTCAAGGCATCTAAGCCGTAGAGTCGTCGATAAGATTGTATTTCGACACTAGGCTCAAACGGCCGATTTAAATTTAGCGGTTCTAATAATTGTGGGGTTAATTCTCGACTTGGAACAGGAAGATCTAATTGTTTAAGGATCGAAGGATTAAGAAATGGGATATCTGACATTATGGGACCTCCCGACAGTCACTTGAGCCAAACCAAACGTCACGTAAGGTAGCTAATAATTCATAATTGGCACGACGACTATGGTCATAATTTTTTTCACTTGGTCGCCATGTGGTTAATGTCGTTGGCATAGGTGCAACAACAGGAACGGTTTCGATACCATTTAATGCAAATAAACGCCGTGTTCGAGGCATATGATATTGGTCGGTGATTAAAATAACCGTCGGTGCGCCGCCTTTTTTCTGTAAAAGTAACGAACTAAAGCGTGAATTTTCGCAAGTATTCATACTCCGGTTTTCAAGCAATTTCGCATCGACATCATATTGCTTTAACCAAGCTTGCATATACGGTGCTTCCACACCACTCAGTACAATCGGTAGCTTATGTGTGCGTTCGACATCGAGTGTTTTTTCCAGTCGAAGTCGTGTGTAGTCATTCACCACGATATCTTTATCATTTTTATCTAAAGTTAAGCCACCACCTAACACCACGATCGCATACGGATCTGCGGTTGGCTGCTTCAGGGTTTTATCTTTCATTTTGGCTAGATCAAGATAGGTTTCATCATCGATCGGTTCCGCTTCTGAAGCAGCTTGTTCAATTTCATGAGTTTTTAAGAACTCTGTATATTGCGTCATGAGTCCTTTATTTTCCGCACTATTGAGTTCGAGCAGCTCTTTCATTTTTTGAGCAGGATTTTCCGCCATTGCTTCAGAGGATGCCGCCTCGGATGCAGAAGGATTCAGCAAAGGAACTTTCGGTATGTCCTTTTGATTATCACTTATTTCTTTTTCATGTTCTTCTTCAATGAGCTGCTGTAAAGCCTTATAACGCGCTTGTATAAGGGTCAAGTCTTGAGGCTCATCAGACTGTATGGCTTGCTCCATGAGTTTTAAATACGCTTGGCGCGCGATCCATAAGTCAGAACCCGGCTCATAATTATCATCATCACTCAAAGCACCGAGTTTTTGACTTTGCGCTGCGAGCTGATTGACTTCTACAGGAACGAAATAATTTAAACTTTTAACGATCAATTTAGAATAAAACGGCGTATAGATAAAAATCATCAGACAGCCCAAAAGTACAAATAGCACTGCGGCAATTTGTACTAAGCGAACCATCCAATGTGTTTTATGCATAAATCTAAAACCTATGTTTTTATTAATCTGCGTGAGATCGAATCAAGCCATTTGTATCAAATAATACAGGCTCAGGATGTAGTTCAATATTAAATTTTTCAAAAACATCATGTTGTACAGCTTTGTAAGTTGTACGTACATCTTGCAGCGTGGCGTCCTGATAATTGACCAACACCAAAGCTTGCTTATGGAACATACCCACTGAACCCACAGATTTCCCTTTCCAACCCGCTTGATCAATCAACCAGCCAGCTGCCAGTTTTACCGCATTATTCGGTTGTGGATAATGGGGTAAATTTGGAAATTGCAGCGCAATTTGGTCAAAGGCTTGCTGGCTAATCACAGGATTTTTAAAGAAACTTCCGACATTTGGAAATTCTTTCGGATCTGGAAGTTTGGTTTGACGGATATGAATGACTTGTTGTTGTAGGTTTTCTGCACTTAAGTCTTCGCCTACCGCCTGCTTTAAATCACCATAATTTAATTTTAAATCGGCATGTTTTAAAAGTTTAAAAGTCACATGCGTAATAATAAAACGCTCTGGCTCATCTTTAAAAATACTATGGCGATATGAAAAATGACAATCGGCAGCGCTAATACTACTTTGCTGTTCTGTTACTCGGTCATAGACCTGCACAGATTCAATAAATTCACCCGCCTCAACACCATAAGCTCCAATATTTTGCACAGGTGAAGCACCGACTAAACCGGGTATCAATGCTAAATTTTGTAAGCCATAAAACTGGTGTGCCGTCGTCCATAGCACAAAGTCATGCCACACTTGCCCTGCACCCACTTTTAAAGTCTGTGTATCGGCATCGTCTTGTACATATTCAATCCCTTGAATATCCATGTGCATCACTAAAGCATGTATTTGCTCAGGCAACAGCATATTACTGCCTCCTGAAAGTACCAATACATTTAATTGCTCAGCTTTGGCAAAGTCGAGCGCTGCTTGGATATCTTCTACCGATTGAACACGTACATAATGAGATGCTACAGCATCGAGGCTTAATGTATTAAATGGCTTAAGCTGAACCTGTGTTTGAATTTGCATTCTTAAACCTTAATTTTTTTGCTGTGCTTGTAACTGAGTTTTTAAATAATTGACCCAAGCCTGACTGCTAGATTCGCATTGATCTAATACATGTTCAAACCCTGCATCACCACCATAGTACGGATCTGGTACTTCTTGTTGCGGATATTGGTGATCATGTTGACTCATCAAAGACACTTGTGCACGTAGTTGACCGAATTGTTGCTGCGCCTTTTGCATGAGGTTTTGAATATTGTCTAAATTTTCGTAGTCCATGGCCAAAATCAAATCAAATTCAATAAAATCATGAACCGTTAACTGACGTGCGCGTAATGCAGATAAGTTATAGCCTCGTAATTTTGCATGCTGTTGGCTACGAAGATCAGGCGCTTTGCCCGGATGATAATTGCTCGTACCCGCAGAGTCGACGTGAATATTGAGTTGCGCTTCATCACAAAAATGTCTGAGAACCACTTCAGCCGTAGGTGAACGGCAAATATTTCCTAAACAAACACACAACACCTTATATGGCGTGCTGGATGACATAACAACCTCAAGACTACTTTTATTTCAAGCGTCTTATGTTAAGTTATTTACAGGATGAATCCTATATCAACACTCAAGAATAATGTTTATTTGGATATAAAAAATTAGGGATAAGCCAATGAGTCAATTTCAGTTTCAAACCGTCAGCAATATTATTTCAGGCTTAGGCTCTATTTCCCAACTGAGAGAGGTCCTAGGCGACTTTCAAGCCAAACGTGTCATGTTTGTGACCGACCCCGGTATGTTGCAACAACAATTACATTTACCCATTTTGGATATTTTAGAAAGTATCCATCAAGACTATGTAATTTATTCCAGTATTCAAGCTGACCCTGCAGAACATATAGTTTTGGATGCAGTTCAATTTGCCAAGAATGAAAAAGTAGATTTGATTATTGGTTTTGGCGGTGGCAGTTCAATGGATGTGGCTAAAATTATCGCGATCTTGGCTCATCCTAAGCAAACACAACAGATCAGTGATTTATATGGTGTTGCTAATGCAAAACGACCACGCTTACCGCTCATTTTGATCCCGACAACGGCAGGGACCGGCTCTGAAGTCACACCAATCTCTATCGTCACTACAGGTGAAACCACCAAAACTGGTATCGTCTCCCCTGTACTGTATGCCGATGTCTGTATCCTCGATGCGAACTTTACTTTAAATCTTCCCGCACATATTACCGCAGCGACAGGTATCGATGCCATGGTGCATGCCATTGAAGCCTATACGTCAAAAATTAAAAAAAATCCGTATGCGGATATGCTCGCCAAACAAGCTTTGCGTTTATTAAATAAAAACTTAGCAGTGGTTTTACAAGATGGACATAACCTCGAAGCGCGTCAGCACATGCTAGTCGGTTCAATGCTTGCAGGTCAGGCCTTTGCTAATGCACCAGTTGCAGCGGTGCATGCACTCGCCTATCCACTCGGTGGACACTTTCATCTCTCGCATGGTCATACCAATGCACTGGTTCTCGCTGAAGTGTTAAAGTTTAATGCACCTCAGGCCAAGCAGCATTATGCAGAACTTATGAGTTGGCTAGACCCATACAGTACGGGCTGTACCGATGGTTTATGTGATTTATTTATTGATCATATGCAAAATCATTTAGATCAGAGCGGTTTGGTGCTAAAACTCAGCCAACTGAATGTGCCTGAAAATATGCTCGATCGTTTAGCAGAAGACGCATTATTACAAACACGACTATTACAAAATAATCCGCGAGAACTGCAGTTTGAAGATGCTCGCCAGATTTACCAATCAATATATGCCTAAAGTTCACTCATTTTTGAAATAAAGAAAATACCAACGATGAAACCTGAAACTAAACGCCGCCAAAACTATCGATTTTTATTTCCAATCCAAACGCGTTGGGCAGACAACGATATGTATGGCCATGTCAATAATGTCACCTATTACAGCTATTTTGATACCGCTGCAAATGCACTCTTGATTCAACATGCCGGTTTTGATTTGCAAAATACCCCGATCATCGGTTTAGTGGTCGATTCAGCCTGCAGTTTTTTACAAGAACTGTCCTATCCAGAAATCATTGAAGTTGGGGTTGCGATTGAAAAAATTGGTAATTCTTCACTGCGCTATGACTTGGCTATTTTTAAACAAGGACAAAATGAGGCTGCAGCCCAAGGACATTTCGTACATGTGTTTGTCGACCGCCAAACACGAAAAAGCACCTCGATACCCGATGATATGCGAGATGCTTTAACCCAGTTTTTACTTTAATTTTTAGAATCCAGCTTAGAACTTATTTGAGCTGGATATTTTGCAACTCACCATCAAAGCTTTTGAGCAAATCTTTCACAACAGGCTCTGCATGTAATAACTCATTTGCACGTGCAAACGCTTTTTCTTTGCGGACATGTTGTAAAGCATACGGTGTGGTTTCTTCGACATCTTCAAAGCTGATATGTAAACGACATTTTGACCATTGCGCATGAATGGCTTGTTCCAATACATGCTGTAATTGAGTCACTAAAGCTTCGTATCGCTTTGGAATATGGAAAGTCGATTCACCGTCAATCGTACCTCGCATAATGCCATGCTGCGCCAACTCTTGTACCGCAGGTGAAAGTTGACTATTTCGGAACCAATACTCCCACTTTTCGACCGTCCACTCACCTTCAAGGGTTTGAGGCTGTAAAGTCAAAATATCTTGTGGCATCAAGGTAGAGGATGAACCCGTTTGAACAGCATCCGAAGAAACGGAACTTTGCGTAACTTGTGGTGATGCTAGATCAAAACCATTGTCGCCTTGAGCACCCGAAACTGATTCATTCACCACATGTTGTGGTTCAACGGCATTTATCAAATGTGGCTGAGCTGTTTCAGGCTGTGTACTTGTTGGCTCTAAAGCTGTTGGTTCTAAAGGTGCAATATCTTCAAAATTTATAGCGCTCACATCAACTTCTTCAGTTTCAGTACTCGGCGTCGGATCTAAATCAAATAATGTATCTTCTGCCACGGCATCCATAACAAGCGTGTCATTTTGCTGTGTCGATACAGACTCAACCGGTGCAACCTCTTGCGTATCTAGAGTGCCATTTGCTGTAGATGCTGTAGAAGTTTGGCTAATCACATCCTCTTCAGGATCATCTAAAAAATCATCAGATGAAGGTTCGTCGGCTGCAGGTGCAGAAACATAGCCATCATCGTCATCATAATGTGAATCATCAAAATCATCGAAAGCTGGCGATGTGTCTACAGCGGGTACAGCTTCAGGCTGCTCAACAGTGGCAACCTGTGCAGCAGACTCAACAACGGTATTGGGTTGCTGCAAAGACTGTGTTTGAGTCGGCTGAACTGTTTCGGCCTGATTTTGAGCAAGCTGTGGCTGTGCGGCTGACTCTTGCTGTACGGCAGAGACCAACATTTCGTTTGGCTGTAATGGTCGGAATGCTAATAGACGCAGCACACACATCTCAAAACCTTGCTCTTGCGTGACTGCCAACTGCAAGTCTGCCCGACCTTTGCATGCGACTTGATAATACAGCTGCAAATCTTGAGCTGAAATCAACTGCGACAATTGCATAATTTTTTGATTGATCTCAGCGCTATATTTCAACGCTAAGTCTGGCAAGTATTGTAATAATGCCAGTTCATGTAACGTTGAAATCAACTGATCTAATACCAGAGAAACATCCAGCGCTTGTTGACGGAATTGCATGAGTAAAGCACTCACGCGTTCACGCTGATTTTGATGAATGGCTAAAATCAAATCATAAATAATGGTACGGTCAATTAGGCCCAACATGTCTTTAACATCTTGGTGCTGAATTGAACCCTGACCATAGGCAATGGCTTGGTCAGTCAGTGACAATGCATCACGCAGTGAACCTTGAGCCGATTCAGCAATTTGCCAAATCGCATCTTGCTCCGCTTGAATTTGTTCTTTTTGTAAAATATCGGTCAGATGCATGGTGATTTCATCCACGGCTAAAGGACGCAAAGTAAATTGCAAGCAACGTGAAATGACAGTAATCGGTAATTTTTGTGGATCTGTGGTTGCAAATAAGAACTTCACATGCTCTGGCGGCTCTTCCAACGTCTTTAATAACGCATTAAATGAATGCGTAGAGAGCATATGCACTTCATCGATTAGATAAACTTTGAAGCGACCTTGCGTTGGTGCATAAGGAACGTTATCGAGTAGTTCTCGCGTATCTTCAACTTTGGTCCGTGATGCCGCATCGATTTCAATTAAATCAATAAAACGACCTTCATTTACTGCTTTACACGTTGGGCAGACTTCACACGGCGTTGAGGTTACACCTGTTTCACAGTTCAGACATTTTGCCAAAATACGGGCAATGGTGGTTTTACCCACGCCACGAGTACCTGTAAATAAATACGCATGATGTAACCGACCACGTTCTAAGGCACTGGTAAGTGCGCGTGACACATGGTTTTGCCCCACGAGTTCAATGAAATTTCGTGGACGGTATTTTCGTGCAAGTACTTGATACATGTATGCTCCTTTTTACAGGTGTAAGCATACTGTTTTTTTGTCTAAGAGTGAATGAAGTTCTTAGTCAGTGGAACTAATTCGATCAATATCTTCGAATTTAAGAACTTTTGAAATAAATTTATTTGTATTTACAAGTTTATTCGCTTACAAATTGTTTTTTTGAAATTCGTTCTGAGACAGTTCCCTCGTCTGTATCTATCTGTATTCCAATTCCTCTTATCTTAGAACCAGTTTGAGTAAATTCCTCTGTTACATAATGGTCCAATTCACTTTTATTAAACTTTGTACCGGCTCCCCAAAACTCACCAAGTCCCTGCCAAAAACTATCACCCTGTGCATATTCAATTGAATAATTCCCAATTGGCAACATTAATTTTTCGCTGCTTCTTCTTGGTACTTGCACAATGGCCATAATTCCATTGTTCAATTTATTTCTAACAATGAACACCGCATCTTTATTATTTGATGCCCTCAACTGAACCGGGCCTAGAACTGAGCCATCATCAGAATAACGTAGCATTACTTTAGCAACAAAAGGCTGAGCATTTTTTTTCAATTCAGACTCATGCCTTTCGTAATCATGCTCTATTCTTTCTAAGGCATTCGGCTGATCATTATTCCCGACAGAAAGATTTAAATTCGCCAATACCGCAGAGCGGTTAACATTTTTATCAGTGAAAAAAATATATAAACTACCAACAATCACTGAAGCAATTAAAAACCCAGAAAATTGTGATCCTAAATTACGATTATTAAAGCCCACAAACCACTCATTACTAAATCATTAATTTAGCAATCAATAGCTTATAATGATCATAATTGCAACACTTTAAATTTACCAATGTAACTTTAAGATTTTTACTTTAGATTTTCCCTAGCAAAAAATCACTCTGCATTTGATAGCGTTTCGCCGTCTGGTCTTCACGAATTTCAAGCAATTGCTGATCCAAATCTACATACAAAAGATTACGCGTTTGCACATTCATAAGTTCTAGCTGCTGCTTTGATTCATCTTTAAAACGAATTACACCTTTTAGCACTTCAACGTCGTTATGACCGCTTAGACTTTCACGAGTAAGTGTATAGGTTTGATCTTCATGTAACTCAAGAGCCACAGCCATACCGGGACAATCTTCACAACGAGAAAGACAGCCCATACACGGCGTGGTACCTTTAAAATCACCCACCCATGCAGCTTGCTGTTTTTCGGCAGTAATCGCTTCTATCTCTTTTGCTTTCGTTTGAGTTGAATCCTGACAACCCAACATTGCCGACGTTGCTACTAAGGGAATCAAAACAACTTTTTTCATAGGGATATCACAGCAGTCTAAAACTGCGAGGGAAAATAGCATATTTTTCACATTTCCCCAATTTCTGTTCTATTCCGAAGTATCTTAAATCCAGCCTTTACGACCTTTTAATACTTTATCTGCACAGCGTAAGGTTTCTTGAGTTAAGCCCCATAAGCGATAATCGCCGGTGATTGAACCCGTCGCAAAGTTATGTGTATAAGCAAAACTTAAATCACGCTGCGGATCACACCACGCCCCAGAACCATTAAAACCTATATGTCCAAAACCTTGACTAGATTTGCCTAAAGTTAAAATTCGATGATATCCCAAACGCCAATTCATCGGTAAAGGCATAATACGATCACGTTTTTTATATTGAATTTTACTTAAAGATTCAAAAACTTGTGGCGTGATTAAGGTCTGTCCCTGCCACCGCCCTTGATTGGCTAGCATGGCATAGATTTTCGCTAAACTATTGGCACTAAATACGCCTGTTGCTGCAGGAATGATGGCTTGTAAACCCTCATCACTAAAAAATGAAAACTTGCGCATTCCTTTTGGAATCATACCATCTTGAAAGTCTTGCAAATTTTGTCCCGAAAGTTGTAGGAGCTGATCAAAGATTGATGGTTTTCGTGTATCAGTCTTTTTTTTCGTTGTCTGCGCTTGGGTATTTTCTTGTGCAGATGTATCTACAGCACGTTCTACTTGTTTCTTTTTCGGAATCAAGCGAGCAACCTCACTAAGTTGATGCTCTGGTACGCCAAAAAATGCATGATCCAATGCCAAAGGCTCAACCAAATAGTGTTGCATCAATTCAGCAAGCGGTCGACCTGTGGCCTTTTCAAGTATACCACCCACTTGCCAACCGAAGGTTAAAGGTTGATATGCCGCATCAGTCGTCGGCTCAAAACGTGGCTTAGCTTGTTCGATGACATTAAGCATATGTGGCCAATCTGCCATTTCAGATGCCGTTTCAATGATATTACGGATATCGTATAAACCACTTTGGTGACTCAGCATGTGCCTTAATGTGATATCCGACTTGCCATTTTGAGCAAACTCCGACCAATATGCTGCAACGGGAGTATCGTAATCAAGAAAGCCTTCGCTCACTAAAATATGTGCAAGCGTTGCAAGTACACCTTTACCCGTGGAATAACAGACCGAGGGTGTATTGGCCTGCCAAGCTTCTTCGGCTGACTTTTTACCAGTCCAAATATCTACGACTTTTTGACCTTTAAAATATACCACTAAGGCTGCTCCGCCTAAGTGGCTTCGAGCATCCTGCATCCGGCTAAATTGCGCCGCCAAATCTTGAAACGCCTCGTCGACTGTACCTTGATAATTATTCTTCTGTGCAAATAGATATTCTTTGAGCGCCTGCATCATCATTCCTTTGAATATGAATCGCTTGAGATTAAAACAAAAAAGCCTAAACCGATATCGATTTAGGCTTAAGTCTTAAAGTGCCTTCACATTTCCCGCGACATGCGGTTTTTTGTTCTTACTATTTCGAATGGCAAACTCTGTATCTTTACCCGTTTGTGCAGTAAGGAACTCAACTTGAGAAGGCAAATACATTGGTAATTTAAACCATACATCTGCTTCATAGGCATCTGGCAAAGTTAAGCTCGACAAAGCTTTGGCTTTACTCCACATACCATGTGCAATGGCTTGTTTAAAACCAAACGCTTTTGCTGTTACAGCATGAATATGAATTAAGTTAAAGTCACCAGAAGTCAACGCATAACGGCGACCGGTATTTTCAGAAACATTCCATTCAGCTTGAACTTGCAACTCTGCTGGCTTTGTTTCGGTAGATTTTGCCGCAGCTTTGTTCTCTGTTTTTTGACGTGCTAAATACGTGGTTAATGATTCTACAACCACTTCATCGCCCACTTTTGCAGTGGTAATAAAGTCAAATTGCACGCCTTTATCATGTGGCTGTAATTCACCAAATTTGCATGACAATGACAGTGTTTCATTCACACCGACTTTGCGATATTGCTTCACTTGGTTACGAATATGTACCAAACCTAAGATCGCAAAAGGAAAAGCTTCCGTGGTCATCATATGCATTTGCAAACTTTGAGAAAGCACAGCCAAATAAATCGCTGGGATATAACCATTGTTTTTAAAGCCACACACTTCGTTATAGGCTTTTAAATGCTTTTGATCAACCTTAAATGAATCCACCACATATTCAACTTGCGGCAGCACTTTTTCAGCTTTAGGCTTTTTAAAAATCAAGCCTTGAATCACTTTTGGATAGGCTAAATAAGGTTTTGGAAGTTGACTAAAATGGCGAGTATTCATACTAAACCTTTGGAAGTTTTATCTTTATAAAGTTCCCTTCCTTTTAAAGAAGGATATTTTAAATCCCCCTCATCCCCCTTTGATAAAGGGGGACTTCTCCTCTCTTTTTCAAAGGGAGGTCGGGAGGGATTAATTAAGCCCCTAACAAGCTTTGACCACACACACGTACCACGTTACCGTTCAAGCCTGTCGATGCCGTTGAAGCAAACATCGCAATCGTTTCAGCAACGTCTACAGGTAAACCACCTTGACTCATCGAGTTCATACGACGACCTGCTTCACGGATTGCAAATGGAATCGCAGCAGTCATTTGCGTTTCAATGAAGCCTGGAGCAACAGCATTAATGGTTACGCCATTTTTCAATAATGGAGCAGTAAATTTAACCACACCAACAACACCTGCTTTAGAAGCAGCATAATTGGTTTGACCTAAGTTACCTGCGATACCTGAAATAGAAGATACGCACACAATACGACCATTTGCATTGAAGCCATCATTTTCAAGAAGGTAATCATTTACACGCTCAATCGCAGACAAGTTAATGTTAATCACCAAGTCCCAAAGCTCAGGTTTCATATTGGCCAAAGTTTTGTCACGGGTAATCCCTGCATTGTGCACGATGATATCCAAACCACCTTGAGCAGCTGCAGCCGCTTTGATTTTTTCACCGGCATCGTTTGCAGTAATATCAATCGCGAGCGTAGAACCGCCAATTTCACCTGCAACACGGTCAAGATCTGCTTGCTGCTGTGGAACGTCTAAACAAATCACATGCGCGCCATCACGTGACAATACATGTGCGATTGCTTCACCAATACCACGGCTTGCACCTGTTACAACAGCTGTTTTGCCTGCAAGCGGCTTATTCCAATCAACATCCACAACATCTGCTTTAGATACACGAATCACCTGACCCGATACATAAGCTGAACGTGGTGAAATTACAAAACGTAATGCAGATTCTAAGTTTGCTTCAGCACCTTCGTCCACATAGACTAACTGTGCAGCAATCCCTTTCTTAAACTCTTTACCGACTGATTTTACAAAACCTTCTAATGCACGTTGTGCAATGGCTTGTTTCACAGTTTTCGCAGTTTCTGGTGTTGTACCAACAACGACAACGCGACCAGACGCCTGAATTTGACGCGCGATTGGGTTAAAAAATGCATATAAGGCATGCAGTTGTTCTGAGTTTTGAATACCTGAAGCATCAAATACCACAACTTTAAACTTAGACTCTTTATCGCCTTCGTTAAATGCGCTTAAGTTCAGACCTGATTTTGCCGCAGCTTGTTGTAATTCAGCATTATTACCTGCATAGCTATTGGCATGAATATTTGCCAAGACTTGTGCAATTGCACCAGACAATGTTGAAGCAGGCGCTGCACCGAATAAAACTGCACCTTTAACTACAGGTGTTGCAGACTCAAAACGCTCTAAAAAAGTCGGTGATGGTAAACCTAAATTTTTGATGACAAATTTACCAATAGGAGATTTTGCAAATGTTTGGTATTGATCAGTCATGTTTATTATCTCTCATACAGATTAATTTTTGATGGATCTGAAGATATCCCTTTAACTTCAAGATGATGTCAGATACTTATATTTCAATAGTTCCATCAGTTTCCATGGAATCATACTTGAGTTAAACCGCAGATGGCTTGACCTGAATGCTTTAGCGAATGTCATTTTAGTCAATTTACCCATTTGGTGAATATGCTAATGTACCCAACAAGAAGATCATCCACATGCTTGGAAAAGCCTTATGAGCAAAACAACTCAAGAAAATCCAGCAGTCGAAACTCCGACCACGGAAACTGTGTCAAATACATCAAAGAGTACACCACGTACCGCTAAAAGTACGGGCACAGCAACCAAGTCTACAAGTGATGCCGCTAAAACGAGCCGTCCTCGTCGTGCATCTACACGTAATAAGACACCCGCTTCAAACCCTAAAACAGCTTCAAAATCAACAACTCAAACGTCTGTTCAACAGGATAATACCATGAGTCAAAACACAGTTCGCCGCGTTGCTATTATCGGTGGTAATCGTATTCCTTTCGCTCGTTCTAACGGCGCTTACTTCACTGCATCAAACAGCGATATGTTCACCGCTGCATTAAATGGTCTTGTTGAACGTTTCAACCTTCAAGGTCAACGCCTTGGTGAAGTTGTTGCTGGCGCCGTGTTAAAACACAGTCGTGACTTTAACATGACCCGTGAGTGTGTACTCAATACCGAACTTGCTCCTGAAACACCTGCTTACGATATTCAACAAGCATGTGGTACAGGTTTACAAGCTGCTTTCTTGGTTGCTAATAAAATTGCTTTGGGTCAAATCGAAGTGGGTGTTGCTGGCGGTGTAGACACAACCTCTGATGCACCGATCGCTTTTGGTGATGGTTTACGTAAAGCTTTACTTGAATTGAACATTGCTAAAACGGGTAAAGACCGCCTAAAAGCATTAACTAAAATTAATGTTAAAGATTTGATGGATGCACCGAAAAACGGTGAGCCACGTACAGGTCTTTCTATGGGTGATCATCAAGCCATTACGACACTTGAATGGGGTATTTCACGTGAAGCGCAAGATGAACTTGCTGCATCTTCACATCAAAAAATGGCAGCTGCTTACGAAGAAGGTTTCTTCGATGACCTGATTACGCCATTCCTTGGTTTAGAGCGTGACAACAACTTACGTGCAGACTCATCAGTAGAAAAACTTGCGAAGTTAAAACCAGCGTTTGGTAAAGGCGATGCGCGTACGATGACTGCGGGTAACTCGACTCCACTAACTGATGGTGCGTCATGTGTCCTTCTTGCCTCTGAAGAATGGGCAAAAGCAAACGGTCACGAAGTGCTTGCTTATTTAACCTTCCAAGAAACAGCGGCGGTTGACTTTGTAGAGAAAAAAGAAGGCTTATTGATGGCGCCTGCGTATGCAGTGCCTCGTATGCTTGAACGTGCAGGTATTACGCTACAAGATTTCGATTACTATGAAATTCATGAAGCATTTGCTTCTCAAGTATTGTCTACGCTTAAAGCATGGGAAGATCCGAAGTTCTGTAAAGAACGTTTAGGCTTAGATGCACCATTGGGTTCAATTGATCGTTCTAAATTGAACGTGAAAGGTTCATCTCTTGCTGCAGGCCACCCATTTGCTGCAACTGGTGGTCGTATTATTGCAACTGCTGCAAAACTATTGAACCAAAAAGGTTCAGGCCGTGTACTCGTATCAATTTGTGCTGCGGGTGGTCAAGGCGTAACAGCGATTATTGAAAAATAATCCTTTATGCTTTAAAGCAAAAAACCGCTCTTATGAGCGGTTTTTTATTTCAGAGATTTCATAATTTTTAGAAACGATAACCGACACCTAAATAAGTAATGATGGGATCAATATCGATCTTTGTCGTTGCATGAATTAACTGTTCACCGGTCGTTTGGTTAATCACATCGATCTTGGTCTTATTATTTAACTTTGCATAAGACACTGAAGCTGCTGTAAACCAATTTGGGGTGAAGTCATAGGTAAAACCGAGTGTGACAATTGGAGCAATCGCATCATCCGCATCGACATCGACCACCATTTTACCTGATGATTCTTTACCGTCTAATGCAGCACCTGCAAGATTATCCTTAATATTTTGAATCATATGCCCTGCAGCAATTAAGTCAGATTCAATACCTTTATTGAGTTCAATATCATTAAAATACGCATACATAATCCCTGCACCTACATAAGGTCTGAATTTATTCACGCCCGATTTTCCAAATTGATACTGAGCTTGAAATGCTGGCGTCCAAGCACGCGCTGTTGCTGCTTTACCATAAGCATCCAGATTGGTAATTGGTACATCATAATCCAAAGGTAAACCGTCCGGAAACAGCAAACCAGCAAGACCTCCCGGCATTGCATTGCCAGATAAAGGTGCCGTAATCATCCCTTTCCCTTGAATATCCACTTTGGGAGGAATACCGCCAATCATCTGTAAGGATACGTTGTCATTGATATAATAATTGACCATCAAACCTAAAGTATCAACATCCTCTGCTTCTAGACCAGTGCCTCCTGCTGACCAATTTTCCAATCCATATAATGTCGATGTCCCTGCAATATCTGGTTTGATATTGCCTTTGCCATCTGTCATGAGTCCATTAATAAAACTATCTTCTAATAATGTTCCTAAAGTCTCCTTTAAATTTACTGTGTTATCACCGTCTTGAATCGTTGCATTTGGGTCAATTGCTTGTAAAAAACCCTCTTCACTAATGCTTCCAACTTTGGCCTGTGTCCCATTTGCCACAGAAGTATTAATGTTAAAAGGATTCGCCTTTCCTTGCGGCATCACGTGTAACCAACCTGCAGATACAGAAAAGCGCTTAAAGTTACCATCTGCAAATGTAAATTGTGTAAGCCCAAGTAAAACAACAGGTGTGACAATTTTTATCAATTTCATATGCTAACTCCTTGTTTTGCATATTTTTTTAATTAATTTATAAAAACATTCTTTGTTCTTATATTTAAAAGTTATGTAATTATTCTAACTTTTTATAGTTAGTTTATGTTTTTATATATTATTATTTGTTAAATATTGCACTATTTTGATGCAAAAAAGGCCTGTATTTATCAGTACAGGCCAATGTGATTTTCTTATTGAAATTTAACGATATTGTGGTTGGTAGCCCAAGTGCGCCTCGATCTGGTCATAGCACCATTGGAAAATAAATGTGTAGACTAAAATGCACATGGTCATACTAAAATCGAGCAAAATCGCCTGCCATAAGGTCATATGCATGGCATAAGCCACCATTGGGATGGTTGCAAGCATTAAGCCGCCTTCAAATCCAATCGCATGTAAAACACGTACACCAAAGGTTCTTTTTAACTTTCTTTTTGCTTCAAATTTTTCAAAATAATGATTAAAAATCATGTTCCAAATCACAGAAGTCACCGCCATCGCAATACCTAGCGTACCTGTCACCTCCATCGGAACTTTAAAAATAAAACTTAACGCAATAGCAATGATCACCAATAGGATGATCTCATAGCTTAGCGCATGAATAATCCTTCTCTTGGAAATCGTCATTTTGAAACACTCTATCATTTGTAAAAAACTTATTTTATTTTTATATTATTGATTAATCGAGTTAGTTTCTTTCAATATTATTGAAAGGTTGTATTCCTTTATTTTTCTGTATGCTCATGAATATTAATCAAGAACAACTGATGATTTTTAAAACAGTCATGGAAACAGGATCATTTTCCGCAGCTGCCAGACAACTCGGCAAAGTGCCTTCAGCGGTCAGCATGTCCATTGCCAATTTCGAAATTGATCTCAACCTTAAACTGTTTGAGCGCGTTGGTCGTGAACCTGTGCCCACAGCTCAAGCGCTAAACCTGTATGAAAAAACTGAACAATTATTGATAGAAATCAATCAGTGGAAACAGCATGCAATTGCGCTGAGTCATGGTTTAGAGTCATCACTGAATATCGTGGTGGTATCAGAACTGCTTCATACGCAGTGGACCGACTATATCTCTTTGCTAGAAGCTCATTTTCCATCTTTGCAAATCAATATTTTTTCTGCGCCTCAAGAAGATGCCCAAAAGATGTTATTACTAGGTCAAGCACAGCTTGCTCTAATATTTGAACGTGAACAGCTTGAGAGTTATGAACAATTTGTCGAATTGAAACGTGAAGCATTGGTTCCTGTTGCTGCGACAAAACATGGCCTGTCGAAATTTAAGCAAGTCAGTTTTGAGCAAATTTTGCAAAGTCGGCAAATCGTGGTTGCAAGTCGTGATAAAAGTATCAAACCAGAGTTGTTATTTTCCAAACACAGTTGGCGTACAGATAACCACCACTCTGCTTGTTCGATGATTATTCAAGGTCTGGGTTGGGGTGTGCTTCCATTAGAGATGTTTAATGAAAATCCGACGCTCAAAGATCAACTCAAAATCTTAAGCTTTCAAGATTTCACACCCAAATTTGAATATTTCGTCGACTTGGTCTGGAACCGTGAAAAACCACTCGGCTCGGCTGCTCATTTTTTGATTAATCACATCCGAAATTCACGAAAAACTACGATTTAGACCGCCTAATTGGGCGGTTTTTGGTTGGGTTCTAAACAGATTGTGTTATAAAAGTATGTACACCAAGAACATTAAGAACTAGATTTCAAATGACTCAAAATGCGTTAAACCAATTAAAAAGCCTAACAACGATTGTTGCTGACAGCAGTGATTTAGCTGCGATTAATACATTCCGTCCATTGGATGCGACTACAAATCCATCTTTAATTACAGCAGCGGCAAATCAACCTGAAAATAAAGAACTGATTGAAAGTGCTTTTGAACAAGCGCGTAAAGAAGGTTATCAAAACGATGAGCTGGTTGAGCGCACCATCGATATTCTTACGGTCAAATTTGGTGTTGAAATTTTAAAATTGATCGAAGGACGTGTATCTACAGAAGTCGATGCAGCCTTGTCTTATGATACTGATGCCACCATTGCAAAAGCTAAAGAGTTATTGGCTTTATATGCACAGTATGGTATCGATCAAAACCGTATCTTAATTAAAATTGCCTCAACATGGGAAGGCATTCAAGCCGCTAAAGCCCTTGAAGCCGAAGGCATTCACTGTAATCTGACTTTATTGTTTGGCTTACATCAAGCTCAAGCCTGTGCAGATGCTCAAGTCACGCTGATTTCGCCATTTGTCGGTCGTATTTTAGATTGGTACAAAAAAGCTGAAAATGTGGATAGCTACCCGATTGAGAAAGATCCAGGCGTGTTATCAGTGAAGCAGATTTACCACTACTACAAACAACATGACATCAAAACTGAAATTATGGGTGCTAGTTTCCGTAGTATTGATCAAGTGCTTGGTTTAGCAGGTTGTGATTTATTGACGGTTTCACCGAATTTATTGGCAGAACTGGAAAAAGATCAGCGTACCGTGGAAGTGCAATTGTCTAATCATCATGCGCATGCACACTGTCAACACGATGTACAAGTGCTCGACAAGCAAACTTTCAAAGCTGAAGTTGAAAAAGACTTAATGTCTTTCCAACTATTACAAGGCGGTATTGATGGTTTTATTAAAGCCCGTGAGCAATTAAGTAGCTTACTGCGTCAAACTTTTGGCTTAGATGCTGAAATAAAAGCATAAATTAGAAATTTTCAGTTTCATTTAGAACCGAAGTTGTATACTACAGCTTCGGTTTTTATTAGAGTGTCTTCAGTGTTTGGAATCACAGACTTAACGACCTTTATTATTGGTACGATATTAATTGTGATTTTACCCGGGCCAAATTCACTTTATGTCATGTCTGTTGCTTCTCGCTATGGCATTAAGGTCGGCTATTTAGGCGCTTTTGGCGTTTATACTGGCGATTTAATCTTAATCTTACTCACCGCTCTAGGGGCTGCATCCTTACTTCATGCCTTCCCTTGGTTATTCTTATTATTAAAAATTGTCGGTGCGCTGTATTTAAGTTATCTAGGTATCAAACTTTTCAAGGCTGCCTACCAAACATGGAATGCCGTTCAAATGCCAGAACAACTCGACACCAAGCAACTGAGTTTGAATGAATTGAAACCGTTTAAGACTGCATTAACCATCAGTATTTTAAACCCTAAAGCCATTCTTTTTTACTTATCGTTCTTTGTGCAATTCGTCGATCCTGCATATCCATATCCTGCGATTACATTCACCGCACTCGCGATCGTACTGCAAATTATTAGTATGAGCTATTTAACGATTTTGATCTTTTCGGGTGCAAAACTGGCCACCTATTTTAGCCATCGTTATAAATTTACGGCATGCTGCGTGGCAGCAGTTGGTCTTCTATTTTGCGGATTTGGTCTAAAGCTTGCGACATCTACCATGTAAATGATATGTATACAGTACAAAGCTCAAAGTTTTAACTCCGGATAATCTACGATGCCTTTAACTTTTAAAAGGATGAAACATCCACAATGTGTGGTTGTCGATTCGTTCTATTAAAGTGCCGTTTGTTAATAATTGATGCTACGCACGTAAAAGTAATTTCGCATTTTTAAAATGCTTTTTAAGTCTATTCGACGGAGTCTTACATCTAGGATTTAAATAAAGGGATTAGCCTTCGGCTGGAGGTACTTTTGTTTCGGCAAAAGTACCCAAAACCATTGTCATCCGCAAAACTCGTTCACTAGCGTCTAATTATTCAAAGTATCGCAAAAACATTTTTGAATAGAAGTAGTCCTGTCTCAAACACTTGCGAATGACGTTGCCGCGTATCGTTCTTTTATTTGAATCAAATGGCTCTTCTGATGTTACTGCGTAACATCAGTGAATAAATAAAGTATTTCCATAATCTCTCGATGAGCACTTTTACTGTACAGGGCTTGAGCGTATCATCCTGAAAAATGTCATCTTAAATCTGCGCCAACAATACTCATAGCTCGATCATTATGCAAAAACTACTCCAAGACTTTTCCATTCCAGCTGCTTTTGCAGGTTTTATTACGTTCTTAGTCGGGATCAGCGTTTCGGCTGTTTTGGTGATCCAATCTGCACAACTGCTCGGTGCCAACACCGCAGAAATTACCTCTTGGTTTTGGGCACTCGGTTTGGGTATCGGCTTAAGCGGGCTGATTCTGTCTTGGAAATTTAAATATCCTGTTGCGACTTCATGGTCCACTGCAGGACTGGCACTGATTTTAGCGACCGCAAATGGTTACAGCATGAATGCCGCCCTAGGTGCATTTCTTGTTTGCGGCTTATTGACAGCAATACTCGGATTTTTAGGTATTTTTGAAAAAATACTGCGCTATATCCCACAAAGTCTAACCAGTGCAATGTTAGCAGGCGTACTCCTTAAATTTGGTATTGAGTTATTTGTCAGTTTACAAAATGAATGGGCATTCGTTCTTGGTTTACTCGCAGCTTATGTCCTCAGTAAACGACTGTTACCGCGTTATAGCATTGTCATTACGGTAATCATTGGCATTATGCTTTGCCCATTATTACTTGGCTTTCAATTACCGGCGCTTAATTTAGAACTCGCACAGCCGGTTTGGGTCACACCTGAATTTTCGATCTCAGCAATACTGGGTTTAGCGCTACCACTCTTTGTAATCAATATGGCCTCTCAGTATTTACCGGGTTTAGCCATGATTAAAAGTTATGGCTATCAACCCAACGTCAATCAACTGATCGGTTGGACTGGGACAGCCCAAACGCTACTCGCGCCATTTGGATGTTTTAGTGTCAATATTGCTGCGATTAGTGCTGCCATCAGTCTAGATGACCAAGCCCACCCCGATGAGAAAAAGCGCTATATCGCAGGTATGACCTGTGGCTTCTTTTATATTTTGATGGGCCTGTTTGCAGCCACTTTGGTGAGTTTCTTAACCGCTTTCCCATTGGTATTTATTACCGCTTTAGCAGGCATTGCCCTACTAGGCACCATTGGACACAACATCGTCATTGCTTTCCAAGAAGCGAGTGAACGTGACGCCGCTCTACTCACCTTCTTGTTTAGTGCATCGGGCGTACAGTTTTTTGGTATTGGCTCTGCATTTTGGGGTTTGGTCTTTGGTTTAGTCGTGCATGCTATTTTCAAATATAAAAGAAATTAAGCCCTCAGTTAAATAATTTGCTTCAAATAAAGAATGATACGCGGTAACGTCATCCGCATGTGTTTGAGATTGGACTATTTCTAATCAAAAATGTTTTTGCGGTGAGGAGCAATGCTCCGCAAAATGGTTTCCTTACGTAGCACGCTTCTCATTTTGCCGAATGAGAAACAACATTTCAAGAGTACCTCCAGCCGAAGGTTAATCCCTTTATTCAATCCCTAGATGTAAGACTCTGTCGAATAGACTTAAAAATCATTTTAAAAATGCGTAATTACTTTTACGTATGTAAAATCAGTTATTTAATCTATTTCGCTCGATACGTTCTGGCGATCAGTTCTTGTTTTAATAATTGGGTTTCACTTTCATCTTCCACTTCTGTAAAAGCGGTGAGCCAAATACCATCAGCTGCATAACGAACAATTTTGAGTTCTATATCTAAATCGGTCTGATGATGTCGCTCTAAACGTGAGTTCATCCATTCAATCCAATATTCATTAAAAGTTTTATCAGTCAGCATGGTCATCGAAATCGCAGACCATGACTGTTGCAAACCCATGATTTGTTTTTCTAAAGTAATTTCAATATAGGCTCGGGTAAAACGACCGTATGGCTCAGGGTCTTCGTCAATTAATCGGTCAACGACCTCGTCTAATTGAGCCAAAAGCATCACAATCATGGACTCTAAGAGCTTTTGCTTATTTGAAAAATGATGAAATACACCACCTTTTGTAACCCCAACTAAATCCGCAACGGCTTGAATCGACACCCCGTTGACACCTTTATCTGCAGCAAGACGGATTGCATGCTGCAAAATACTTTGGCGTATCAGTTGAGGCTCTTTCTTGCGCTGATGCGGATTATCCATATTAATGTCCAGCTGAAGTTGAAAACAGGTTGATCACGACCACACCTGAAACAATCAGGCCTATCCCTAACATGGCTGGGAGGTCTAAACTTTGACGAAAGATAAAGTAGCCAATTAGTGCGGTTAAAACAATACCAACGCCTGCCCAAATGGCATAAGCAATACCAAGTGGTATGACTTTAATCACCTGAGACAATAAATAAAATGCCAAACAGAATAAAACTGCGACAGCCAATGAAGGCGCAAGTTTGGTAAAGCCTTCTGACTTCACCAAAAATGTCGAACCAATTACTTCTGAGATAATCGCCAATGACAGTAAGCCATACGCCAATGTTACCGAATTCATTATTCATTCCAAAACAAACATACCAACTGGTAGGTATGTTATTAAGTTAGAGATTATTCTGCAAGCATTTTAAGTCTGTTTTTAATTTTTAACGGACTGTACGTGTTGTTGCAAAAATTCTAAAGTGCGATCAAAGGTCTGCTGGCTAGCCTTTTTACTCATCATAAATTGATATTCATGTACCAAATATTCTTTCGAATCTGGATAAAATACCGCCGTCACAGGTACATTATTTGCCTTCAATTTTTCTACAAAAGGCTCAGATTGCGTTTTGGTTAAAAAATCTTTATTGCCACCGCTGATAAATACAGGCGGATAATTTGCATTAATATTTGAGGCCGTTGAAATACGCGTTAAAAACTCGGCATCATCTTTTTTGTCTCCGGTATACGCCTGAACTAAGTTATAGACGCCCCACTCGATCAGTCCAATCTCTGCGGGTGCAGTATTTACAAAGCTGTTTAAATCATAAATACCACAATGTAAAATCAGCCCTTTAAGCTGTGAAGGCTTTAATACAGGTTGAATCTTTGACGCTTTCGCAAAATCTGGCTTCGTAACCAAGGCGGCATAATGACTGGCCATATTTGCACCTGCAGAATCCCCGGCCAAATACATATTTTGCGAATCAATGCCATATTGTGCTGCATGTAGATTCAAAAACGTCAGTGCTGCATCTATTTGGTTGAGCTGTGTGGGATAAATGGCGTCAGGTGCAAACTGATATTGAACAGAAACCACATTATAGCCTTGGGCTGCGAGCCGTTTAAAATATCCCCCTGCATGTTCTTTTGAGCCAGAGACCCAACCGCCCCCGTGGATCCAAACAATTGTTGGTCTGGGTGCAATAACCGTACTTGTTTCAGGTTGATAGATATCCAAGCTTAAATTTGGATTTTGTAGATATTGAATATTTGACTGCACAATAACATTGTCAGGAGCATGTAGGTTGATGAAGGTCTTTTGAACTTGTGTCGATAAGTTAAAAGCACCTGCAATCACTTTGGTACTACTTTGCGTGTTTTGACAACCAGACAAATACAACACTGAACACATACTGAGTACAACCAACCCTGCTTTATATGACATATCAAACTATCCAATCGCATCAATTCTGTTATAAATCTTAGATTTAAAACTGTATATAGTTTAGGCTTATTTTTATAAAGTTCAAATTGATCATTTAGGCTCAAAATCCGAGAAAATTAGTCGATTTTATTTTAATATTTTTTGAGCAAAGTCCGAGTTTTCCGCTCAGATTTATTTGACGACTTATCGACATTAATTTATGTAATTTTATGAATTTACAATATTTTTTAGATTAATAAATTGAACCATGCACGACAATGTGTTATCAATAATCTATAGGGTTTAAAAGCAAAATTACAGGAGATTGTTCCATGTCATATCAAAACATTTTAGTACCTGTCGATGGTTCAGAAATCTCGTTTTCTGCAGTTAAAAAAGCTGCAATTATTGCCAAGGCGTTTAACAGCCAACTCACTTTAATCAGCCTTGTAGCTGAAGACCCATTTACCGATGCAGACTTCTATTATTCTTCATCAATCATGAAAGAATATTTCGTACAAGCTTATGCAAATGCAGAATCTGCATTGAAAGAAGCTGTGCAAATTACAACTGAAGTGGGTGTAGAAGCACAAAGTAAAATCATTAAAGGCCAAGTTTCTGCTGAAGGTGTAGTAGAAGCAGCCAATGAAGTCAAAGCTGATTTGATCGTGATGGGTTCACATGGTCGCAAAGGCTTTAAGAAAATGCTACTCGGCAGCTTCGCACAAGATGTACTCAGCAATACTGAATTACCCGTGTTGGTTGTAAAAGCTTAAGATGACCAAGCCCACACAATGTGGGCTTTTTTGTATTCAGCACACCCTTCACCAAAAAGCTTACCCTTTTGTCTAATTCATACAATATCGTGAATAGAGCAAGATTAGATTGATAACATTTAAAATATTAAGGAAGCAGATATGAGTCAATATCAACAAATTTTAGTCCCTGTGGATGAATCTCCAATTTCATATTCTGCTGTTGAACATGCCCTCAGCTTGGCTAAAAGTCAAAATGCACACGTGACTATTGTCAGTGTTGTTGCTGTTGATCCATTCGTTGGTGTCGATTTCTATGCTGTGGCACCTGCAATCACTGAATATTTTATGCAAGCTGAAAAAAGTGCTCAGCTGCGTTTAGAAGATATCAAACAAACCTTTGTACGTGATGGTATCGAAGTTAAAACTCGTTTGATTCATGGTGTATCGCCAACTGAAGGGATTTTACAAGTGGCTGATGAAATCTCTGCGGATTTAATCATCATGGGTTCACATGGACGCACAGGTTTGAAAAAAGCCATGCTAGGCAGCGTGGCACAAAATATTTTAACGCAGTGCCCAATTCCTGTTTTGATCATCAAGCAGTAAACTAAGATTCAAAAAAAGCCCTTCATTGAGGGCTTTTCTTCTTTTAGATCAATTAAACACGTTATTTAAATACACAATTCGTTCTGTAGTTTTCTGATTAAAACATTTGGTATATTGCAACTCTTGATTTTGCGTATTCATCGCATCATCCCAGTATTGCGAATGCTTTTGATAAGTCTCTTTTTCACTTTCATTTAATGAATAAACACTTTTTTGTGCAAGCACTTTACAGTCGATATCACGCTTTTCAAACCAGTCTGCTTGATCTTGCTGTAACTGCGCCTTTTGTTCATCACTAAAACGATCCCAAGTCTGATTGAGACGGTCCACCACTTTGCCATTATCCTGATCTAGCTCTTTCTTACGAATATCCATCGCCTTTTGTGCAAGGCTCATTTGTTGAGATTGACTCTCCATCCCTTGCTGATAGGATTCTTCGTTTCGCTTATTTTGAGCACTATATGCCGCATATAGCACCGCATGACGTGTCACTGTTACAACGCTATCAATTACGTCATTTTGACTTGGGACACTTAAACTTAAACCATCTTTGTCCGTTTTAGTGATGCTATAGCTAAAGTTCCCTTTAAGCTGATCATTGTCCATGCTTAAGCCTGACTCACCATCTTCGAGTGAATCATTCAAAGTATAATTACCACGTTCTTCACAGCCTTCGTCACATGGTCGTTCAGCATAGGCGTTTTCAGCACGCTTTTGTAATCCTTTCGGGAAAACCACCAACAATTGACTGCTACATTCCAATGTTTTGGCTTTATTAGGGTCTTCAGTTAAAGTCGTGACATTTTGAATGTTAAATTTTAGATTTTTTACAATCAGATCCATAAGTTGCTGATCGGCTTCATAATCGGACTGACGTATTTCTTTGTTTAATTCTTTGAGATATTCGTTTTTTAAATGATCTTGCAATTGGTCAATATTGGCTTGTGCAGTACAACTCCAATCTTCCAAAGCAGGCGCTTCCGTTTTGGCTTCAGCATCTTTTTTATTTTTAAAATTATCACAGCCGGATATCAATGCCGCAGACAACATGAGGCTCGTGATGACTATTTTTTTCATTGTATAAGTACCATTATGATTTTATTCTTCGGGCGTATTTTACTCAAAATTACAGCGCTTTGACGAGAAAAATCCCCGCATGTGCAGGGATTTTTTATATATCATCTCATTTAGTACGGTTTTAATTGGCCTTTTCAGTCACGCCTTCATTGGTAACATCTCGTACTTTGCCATTCTCGGTATTTAAAACTTCAAACTCAATACGTCGGTTTTTGAATTGACCTTCTTTGGTGATGTTTTCTGCTACCGGTTTTTCTTGACCATAACCCACCGCTTGAAGCTGTGCAGGATCAACGCCTTTCGACACCAAATAATCCACCACAGCTTGTGCACGCTCTTGCGATAAAGCTTTATTCGCTTCCGCATTACCCACAGCGTCGGTATGACCTTGTACAGTCAGATGTACCTGTGTTGCGCGCTGCATTAACGCTGCCGCTTGATCCAAAATCGATTTATTCACATCAGGAATATCAGATGAACCTGTCGCAAAATTAATAATTTGTAAATTCAGCGCAGTCGCAACATCTAGGGCACGAACTTGTTCAGGGTTAATGCTCGCTAGTGCTTTTTGTGCATCAGTAATACTGTTATCTACTGCTGTTTGTTCGCTCACACCTTCTTGAACCAATACCGTCATATTTTTTGCTAAAGGTTTAATTTGATTGGCAAGGTTTTGAGCATCAGCAGGATTTTGCGACAAAATCGATAACTGATTTTCAGTCCAGGTTAAAGTGGTATTTGGCACACCTTTGAGTTTTTGCAGAACCGTTGGAATGGTATCTTGATCAATAAATTGCGTATGGTAACTGGCATCAGATGAAGCACCACAGCCCGTATTAAAGTTAAAGATCTGTTTGACTTGTTGCTGCAAAATTTCAAGATAATTTGAATCACCTGTTTGAATTTGACAGTTGGTTAACTGCCCATCCGCACCAGTGCTAAATTGCAAATGTGCTGGCTGAGATGCCGCAGGCTGTGCAACCGTTGTTGCAGAGGTGGTTGGTTCTTGTTTATTGGTACAAGACTTAAACCAAAATGCGATCAGACCCAATAATATAAGCAACGCAATAATCGGCAATAACCAATTCGAGCGTTTTTCTTCAACGATAACAGGTGTTGGTTCAACGGCAGGCGCTTGGTGTAATGTACGACCGGCTGCTGTATTGATCCCCAAACCTGCGAGTAAAGGTACAGCCCATTGTGGGAGTGCTGCCAAAATGCTATCTGCATGATTATCGAGTAAATGCGTGATTGCGACGGGATCAGATGAACCCGCTTCATTTTCAAGTGCCCCTAAAGTTGGAGCTATAGAGTGGTTTAAGGTTTGCTCTATTTCTGACGTTGGGGCCGTACCGCCACCGAGATGTTGCAAAAATTGATCTTTTAATGTGGGATTTGCCGAAAATATATCACTAATACGTGGGTTTAACTGTTTTTGAAAGGCATCAATAAATTCAGGTTTGGATCGAAAAATATTTAACAGGAATGGAATAAACTGGCTAATGGCTGAATTTTTTTCAGTTAAGTGTTGTGTATCACCGTCCAGCACAATCGAGGAGACGTGCTGCTTAATCAGCGCTAATAAATCTATACTCATATTTGTACTCCATGCAGTTGTCATTATTTTCATGTGTACTTCAGTTTATATGCTTATTTTTTGATCAAATGTAATAATTTGTTCGGACTTGTCAACGCTTTAATTTCTTCTTTTATTTTCAATCTTTTAATTTCAATCTTCACTAAAAAAGCCAGCCGAAGCTGACTTTTTAATGTCTAATCAAAATTCTGAGAATCAACAAATTTCCATGTTGAGCGTGCGCTTAAACGGCATAAAAAGCGTGAACTACTTTACCTTTTACCGTTTGCTGAATTAATGGTGTGTTCTTACCATTTGACACAATCGCGTCTTTATTAATGGTCCACTCAAGCTCTGGATCAACAAGCACCCAACCCGCTTCATCTGCCCAACGTTGTTGCATATTGGCTACTTTAGCAGGTGCGAGTGTGACTTTCTCAACCCATTCCAGTGGGCTTAATAGGCCTTCTTGAATCAGTTGAATACCAAAAGGCACATAAGTATCAAATGCGGTAAAACCGGGCTGTGTTTCAGCAAATGGCGCCATTTTCGCAGAGCTGCTCAGCGGCTCATGATGCGTACAAATTGCATCAATCACACCGTCTTTCACTGCTTGGCGGAGCAAGTCTTTATCTTGCTCAGAACGCAGCGGCGGACGAACATGTGCAAGTGAGTTAAAGCCATCAATCAACTGATCAGTTAAATGTAATTGGTGCATGGCTACATCGCAAGTCACAGGCAAGCCTTTCGCTTTAGCATGTTTAATTAATTCGACAGATGCGCCTGATGACAACAGACCAAAGTGCGCACGCACTTTAGTAGCTTCAATCATCAATAAATATTTTGCAATGGCTACGGTTTCCGCTAATGCAGGGATCATCGGTAAACCTTGACGAGATGCGACAAAGCCTTCATGCACACAACCATCTTTGGCAATTTGCGGTTCTTCGGCATAGAACACAACGGTCATGTTCAGACCCGCTGCATATTCCAAAGTACGAATCACCACATCATCGTCCATAAATGGCGCATTGGCATTCGATACTGCTGTACAGCCGCCTTTTTTCAAACCCGCCATATTCGCAGGCTGCTTGCCTAACAAGCCTTGAGTTTGCGCGCCAATCACCTGCAGATAAATGCCACCATCAATCATGGCTTTTTCCACCAGGCCATGAATCAATGCGCCATTGTCCTGCACAATCGGTTTTGAGTCAGGCGGGGTAAACACATGCAAAATACCATTCGCACGTGCAGCCTTACCTTCTGACTTTAAAGTGCCATGCTGCTGCTGACCCGGCTCACGCAAACGCGCGCAAAGGTCAACCATACTTGGCATCAGCCATTTGCCTTGACCATCAATGGTTTCAGCGGCATTGCTTTCGGCAACCAATCGGCCATTTTCAATATAAACCGTCTGTACGCTGTCAGTTTGATTGATTGGATCTAAGACACGTACATTTTCAACTTTAACAATACTCATGACTATCCCTTAAACCGCAATCGCTTCAATTAAACCTTTTTCTTGCAGCTGACCTTGCATCGCCAAAGCCAGTACCGCCATACGCACCGCAATACCGTTGGTCACCTGATGTAAAATCACGGACTGAGCACCATCGGCAATACTCGAGTCAATTTCAACACCGCGGTTCATTGGTCCCGGATGCATCACGATGCAGTCAGGTTTTGCCAAAGCCAAGCGTTCTTTATTCAAACCGTACATTTTGTAGAATTCAGCTTGAGATGACAGCGCAGGAGAATCAATACGTTCATTTTGAATACGTAAAGTAATAATCACGTCGCAGTCTTGAATGCCGTCTTCCATATTGTTGAACAAACGAATGCCTTCGCCATAATCATCAAAACCGTAAGGCAGCAAAGTATTTGGCGCAATGACACGAATATCTTTACAGCCCAATGTTTGCAATGCAGCGACATCTGAACGGGCAACACGCGAATGCTTAATATCGCCAATAATGGCAATGGAAATGTCTTCAAAATTCTTTTTGGTTTCACGGCGAATCGTCAACATATCCAACATGGCTTGCGTTGGATGCGCATGACGGCCATCGCCTGCATTGATGATTGCCACATGCGGACAAACATCTTTGGCAATAAAATGCGGCGCGCCTGACGATGAATGACGAACCACAAAAATGTCGGTCGCCATCGCCTCTAAATTCCACAAGGTATCACGCAGTGTCTCGCCTTTTGATGTACTTGAACGTGCAATATCAATGTTCAATACGTTTGCAGACAGGCGTTTTGCTGCCGCTTCAAAAGTGGTACGGGTACGTGTTGAATTTTCAAAAAACAGGTTCATCACCGTACGACCTTCTAAAAGGTTGTTGGTAATCAGCTGATTTTGGTCATTAAAAAAGGACTGTGCAGTGTCCAATATTTTTGTGAGAGTTTCTTTAGAAAGGCCTTCGATGGTGAGGAAATGTTTTAAGTTACCATCTTGGTTGAGTTGAATCTGGCTCGGTGTATGCAATGCCGCCAAGTGCATGAGAGATTCCTTATCGTTAAGTTAACGCATTATACAGAGAATCTTGGCAAATGGCAGTTGAAGTTTTCAACGTTCAATGCAAACGCATGATGTTATTCAAAATGAATTTTCAAATTCCTATCTATCATTTCAATTAGATAAATTAAACGGTTTAAATTAAACTTCACCTTTCCCCTTTCAAAAAGCCTTCAAACAGGACTTCTATCTGTCCTTATTTTTGATTGAATTGAATACTTTCAAACAGATAAAGTTCAGCTATGAACAACCGCCTTCTGCACAGTTCAACAGCTCTTGAAACATGGAAAGATGGTTGATACTTCAGGCGGTGTGCAGCAGGAAATTTATGCTGCTGCTCACAGCGGGATTGAATTAACGCAATGCGCCAATATAACGATGTGCAACCTGTGCTTTATAGATATCTTCCGCAGTCGGTTCGCTCATTAAAATTTCTGCTGTTTCAGATTGAACTGAGCTAACTATTGGTTCTTCTTGTGCTGAAACTGCAGCTTCATGCAAATTCAACTCGCTGTAAAGCCGCGCAACCAAACGAGATAATTCAGGATCGGCCGTTTCCAAAGCCAAGTTAGAAACAAAGCGTGCGTATTCGACATTCTCAACCACATATAATGCGTCAATAACCCGACCTGACACACGACGTAAGCGCGCATAGATTAAAGTTGCAATTGAAAATGCGTTTGATTGACTATTGATTGCCAGCCCTGTCATAAATACCCCTAATGATATCAATATTATAAAGATCGAAATTTGATCAGGGTTATAGCAATTTTTGTACCATTAAGTGATATTTCTCACAATGTACACAGAATAAATTTGATAAAGTCATTCAAATCTACCGATATTTCTCCCGTTTCAGCGCAATATCGTCCGCCCAAATCCACGAAAATACGTTAAAATATGCGATTGCTTTTTTGCCTTTGGAAATTTACATGAATTCGAAACCGCGTCTTTCTACATATTGGGTTACCTGTGCAGATGGACTGGAAACCTTACTCCGCGAGGAAATTGAAGGTTTAGGTGTTCAAAATATTGAACAATTCCCGGGTCGTCTTGTATTCAAAGGCACACTTGAAGATGCATACCGTATTTGCATGTGGTCACGTTTGGCTTCTCGTGTACTCACCCCGATTCATACACATGAATTAGAGTTCACGCATGATGCACGTGATGTAGCGGAAGAGCTCTATGAAGGTGCAATAAACTTTGATTGGTCACTTATTTTTACACCACAAAGTACATTTGCCGTGCGTTTACACATCGAACGTGACATTAAAGTCAATTCTCAGTTCGCAACTTTACGTGTTAAAGATGGTGTGGTCGATTCCTTTATGGAAGCTGTGGGCAAACGTCCTAGCATTGACATTAAGCAACCTGAAATTACGTTGTATGTATTAGCTGGCAAAACTGAACATACTTATTGCTTAGATTTATCAGGTGACTCTCTGCATAAACGCGGCTACCGTCGCTACATGACAGATGCACCGATTAAAGAAAACTTAGCGGCTGCTATCTTACAGAAAGCAAAACTTAAACAACATCAACCCGATATTATCTTGGACCCAATGTGTGGTTCAGGGACCTTTATCATTGAATCTTTAATGATTTTGACTGACCGCGCACCAGGCCTTGTTCGTCGTTTTGGTTTTAATGGTTGGAATGGTCATGACCATGAACTTTGGATGTCAATTAAAGGCGAAGCGGCTGAGCGTCATAAAGCTGCACTTGAAAACCCTCTCCCACAATTCTATGCATTTGATGCAGACTGGGAAGCGGTAAAAGCGACCAAACAAAATATTATTGCTGCAGGTTTCGAATCTGTACTTGATCAAATTAAAATTGAAGAACGTACACTTGCAGACTGGCCAGAATTCCAAGCAACAGGTAAGAAAAGCTTTGTTGTCACTAATCCTCCATACGGCGAGCGTTTAGGTGATAAAGCCTCTAACCGCGCACTGTATTTAGGTTTATCGGCACTATTACAAAAGAACTTCCCAAATCAGCCTGCTGCTATTATTGCAGCACAAGTTGAACAGGCCGATGTCCTTGCCTTTAATGATCCGCAAATTTTGCGTTTGATGAATGGTAAGCTCCCAATTTACGTCCGTTTTGGTACAGTCAAACCTGCAGCAGTTCAAAAGCCTTTCCTCGAGCATTGGGAACCTCAACAATTTGAAAAAATTGAAGGTGCAGAAGACTTTACTAACCGTCTGCAAAAAAACATGCAGAATCTTAAAAAATGGGCAGTTAAAGAAAATATTTTCTGTCTACGTTTATATGATGCCGATTTGCCAGACTTTAATGTCGCGGTAGATTTGTATGGTGATCGTTTACACGTACAAGAATACGCACCACCGAAAAAAATTGACCCGGAAAAAGCCAAAAAACGCTTTAACTTAGCACTGCAAGCGATTCGTGCAGTGACAGGCTTAGGTCGTGATGCGATTTTCATTAAAACACGTGCCCGCCAAGAAGGTAAAAATCAGTACACCAAACAAAGTACCGCGTCTAAACGTTTTATCGTTCAAGAAGGCAAAGCAAAGATTTTGGTGAACCTAACAGACTACCTCGATACAGGTTTGTTCCTTGACCATCGTCAAATGCGTCTACGTATTGCCAAAGAAGCCAAAGGTAAACACTTCCTGAACTTATATAGCTATACCTCTACAGCGAGCTTACATGCAGCGCTTGGCGGTGCAGCAAGTACGACCAGTGTCGATTTGTCAAATACCTACCTAAACTGGTCTAAAGAGAACTTTGTACTGAATGGTTTGACAGTAGATCATGCAGATGAACAACATCAGTTCTTCTCTAGCGACTGTTTTGAATGGTTGAAAGAAGGTCACGAGCAATATGACCTGATCTTTATTGACCCACCAACATTCTCTAACTCTAAAAAGTTCTATGGTACGTTTGATGTCCAACGCGACCATATGTCTTTGCTTAAACGTGCCATGAACCGTTTAACCACTGACGGAACGCTTTACTTCTCAAACAACTACCGTGGTTTTGAGATGGACGATGTGATCATGGCAATGTTTGACGTTGAAGAAATCAGCAATGAAACCATTGGCCTAGACTTTAAACGTAATACCAAAATTCACCGTGCATGGAAAATCACCCATCCACAAATCTAAAGTTTAACTTTAGAAATTCCTGATCTATGAAATGAAGCACGTCAGTGCTTCATTTCAACCACGACGCCATCTGGATACGTTACTCGAATATTTTCGTGTCGCTCTTGCAGCACGATACGGTTAATCGGTGCCACTTCTGGAGATTGTATTAACCCGACCTGATCCGCTGCCCTTTTCTTTTGAAGCAAATAATCACTCATGGTTGAGCCTTCAAGCTGGGTCTCCTGAATGATCTTATTATTACGATTAGATTTATGATTTGAATTTTTCTGCTGCTCTTCTTTGGGTTTAGCTGCTTCACTCTCAATAATATCTAAGGTTTCTTCACTAAATTGTTTTTTACCTTGCGTTTCATTCGACAAACGCTGATCTGAAATTGAAGTACCCGCAAAAGCGGTAGACTGAACAGCGATCAGAAAAATGCTACTAATAAGACTGTGTTTTACCCAAGAACATTTAGGCATGGATGAATGAACAAGTTTCCGTCTAAAAAAATAATCGTGTGAAATGGTGTCTTTCCTATTGTTGTTTTCATTGGCTAGTTGCCCATTGACGCTAGCAACTTTTCAACTGTTCAACAATGGCTAGGCCGCTGTGTTCCGATAAAGTGAACATCATGATTCCGCAGCTAAAAATGTAAAACCGTCAATCAATGACGGTTTTATATTTTCAAACTAAACGACTAACGACTTGTTGCTTATTTCTTTTGTATGGCTTGACCAAAAAGCTTTTGACCGAACTTATATTGCATACTCATGACCATGTTATCGCCATCGCGCTTGCCTTGCCCTGATGTTTCAAAACCAGCAAACATGGCTTCAGCTTCCTGTCCTGACAAACTTTTGCCCTGTAATTGCAAAAAGTTATTCATGATTGCAGTCATCATATTTTTATCAAAACTTAAGTCTGCTTGAAAATCCAGTAAGCTTGGCACCATTTTGATAAAAGACTCCATTGAAGCATGGTGACCCGGCATGACTTTCCCCACGACATTTGCAGAGGCTGTACCTCCACCAATACTGATCGAGTTATCTTTAGACTCAAAATCAAAACCTTGGCTTGCGATTGCTAAGAAAGCTTGAGTCATTTCTTCACTTGATTCACCCACTGCATCGCATGAATTTTCCACCTGATGCAAAAGTTCACTAAATGCACGGACTTTATCCAGATTGACTTTATGCAATGCCAAATTTAGTGCGAAATCTTTGGTGACCGGTGAACCTGGGAAATCCATCTCATCAGCTTTTAAATAGCCTTCAAAGTCCACATCATGTTCATTTAGCTCGGTCTCCCAACGCAGTTGCATACCACGCATGCCGCCTGAGAACTTTTGATCTAAACGTTTGATAGAACCCGCTTGGATTTCAAGAAAACCATTTTCAAGATTTTCCTGATTTAAACCTTGATTGGTCTTCATCGAAAAATTTTGCACCATGGTTTGCATTGGACCTTCACTCAACCTAACCACAGGTAAATGGATTGAAAGTTCGGATACCTTAGTGGCTTGCCCTGGTAAACTATTGATTCGAATTTGCAATTGGCTGGCATCAGCTTGTACCGTTGCACCTTGTGCAGTCGTTTTAAATGCAGGAATCTGTAAATCTGTTTTACTTTGACCAATCCAATTAACCAAGGTTTTTGCAGTTAAATCCGAACCAAAAAGCTTGGCATATTCAGACGTACTTTGTTGTTGAACAATCTTAAAATTCGAGTTGATGTTATAGCCTTTCAACCCACGTTGAATCTGATCGGTACCCTTCAACACGATCACTTCTTTCGGTTTACACGGGTCTGTTTTCAGGGTTAATACCCAATCGACTGTTCCACCCATCAAGCCCATTTGATAATTGCTGTACTTTACATCAACATCTTGTACAGCTGCGGACCAATTATTCTGTGTATAAAATTGGGCAAGAGATTTATCTGCATATAAATTCCCTCCCACCACTGCTGCTGAAAGCACCGCTAAACTGCCAATTCCCCACATCAACTTCGACATGTCTTTCTCATTCTGATTATTCTTTGCGCAGTATACTGAAGAACTCAGTTACATAAGTACACAATTAGAATGATTTTAAATGATTGATTTGGCAGTTTTAATTGATTTTTTGATCGTTATCACTTCCTCTATATACGCCCAACTTCAAAATAACTAATACGTTTACGATCAAAAGCAGCGTATGGATTGGCTTTAAAACTATGAAAATAGTGCTTGGCTTTTAACACATGTGAGGTCGTATTTTTCATCCACTCAATACGCGGGTCCTTCTCTGCCAAAGTAATACAATAGGTTTCTTTACCACGTTGCTTTGTCTGCTGTTTTGCATGAAAAATCAAACTTGCAAATACGTCCAGATGTTCAGGATGACATAGCGGACTATGCAACATTAAATAATCAAAGGTTCCATGAATTTTTGGCAGTGATAAAACACCACGCACACTGGCATAGGCATTATAAAAAGGTTTCATCAACTTTAATGACCTTGAATAATCGATCACTCGAGTTTGTTTAAAACTTTTTTGATTCCATAAGCCATAAAGTCCAACCAACTGATTGTGCTGATCGTAAATCAAATAGAAGTCATCTAGATTTAAGCATGCCCAAAATGGATTTTGACCATCTACCAAAGCATTAAAATCATAGCTAGGTAAAAAATTATAATGGTCTTTCATTTTTAAAATGAAATCATTCGCTTCATCTACACGTTCAGCAGTCAGGGTTTTAAATTGATATTGATTGAAAGTTTTTGGTTTCACTGCCTGTGAAACGGTAAAGGTTCGAATTTCATCATAAAAATATGGCAGCGGAAATCCAGATCTTTCATGATGTAAAATACTGGCAGCGACAATATTGTCGTTTAAAACCACACTTTCAAAAATCGTGTCTTGTGGTATTTCATCATGGAGATAGTCCATCAATAAGCGCATGACTTTAGCACCACGATACGCTGGATTCATTCTTAAATCGGCGACATAACGCATCAGGTCAGGCTGACCATTGATATAACAATAACGCCATCCCAAATTCATCATCGCAATCACGATAGATGGATCTTCCACAGGGACAACCACTTTTAAATCTGGACGATTATACTGTGCGTGGCTGGCATCAAAATAACTGGGGTGACGCGCATAAGATAATGTGATGCCATTGCTTGGCATAGTCTCTGCACTAATTTTCATTAGTTGCTCATCATCTTCGACAGTCGCATTTCGAACCGCAAACTTAGTCTCATTCTTTGAATGATATAACGCCGTTTCGTCGAACGGTGCATCTAACACATCGATATCCATCTCAATACTCAATTATTTTTGTTTTCATTTTCTTAAGCGGCTCAGGCTTAATATTCCCTTCAATCATGCCATTGTTCATGGCTAGTGTTTTGTAGTAGTCCCAAGCATCTTGTACATGTACCACTTCAGGTTCATCCAACTGCCCTAGATCGCGTGCCAATTCATAATGAAAATTATGTTTAAGCAAACGGTCTAGTGCTTGAGCGGATGGTTGTTTATCTACATTGCCTTCACTGAGTAAAATATAGTGTGGTTTTTTAACCGAACATTGTTCAATACCCAAGATACTAATCGGCAAATAATCCGCTTGTTTAAACTCTGCAAGGACTTTAACTGCTGCATTGTGGTCGAGCTTTTCTCCGACCAAATCAACCGTCATTTTTCGACCTAAAAATTTAAAACATGGCACTTGCTGATAAAAGTCGGTGACTTCTAATTCATCATCAATCACATAACGAATTAATCCTGAACCTGTCGTGATCACAGGACTAGCGATATCGCCTATTTTCAGTTGCCAAGATGGCACCACTATTTGGCTGTCCTGCAAAATAAATTCATAAAAATGTGACTGATAACTTAAGGTAAAACGCTCTGCAAATGGAATCGTCACTACGCCTTCAGTTGCCCATAAACCTTTACCTTCAAATGCCACACCTGCAATTCGTTGCTGGAGTTGTACTGCCCACTGCTCTGCGCTCGCTGTATCCCAACTCGAAACCAGACTGAGTTTAGGCCACAGTTTTTTCCACGCCGATGCTTGGGTCAAATCCAAGTCTTGTAAGCGATAGCATTGTTGACAAGATTTAGGAACTTGCAGAAAACTCAAACCATCACGTTGCCATTGTCCAGTTTTTAAGACCTGTACAATTTCAGCTTGATGTTCTTGAATAATATCCAGCAATTGCAATGCAAATGTAGGACTCCATACCGAAATCATGCCTAAATGCTTATCTGCAACGAGATACACCGCGGTTGCAAACATGGCATCTTCGGCTGAATTTGCCATCGCAATTTCAGTCGGTACCGATTGAGTAATTTTACTCAACACTCGCTTCGACAGATTAAGCAGCGCACTGTCATCATTTAAATTACTATTTTCTAAAAGCTTTCGCTGGCTTTCAGGCAACCATGAAACCGACCAATAATGCGTTGAATTTTTAAGTTGTGGGTGTGTCCGATATAAATTAGTCAGCCATAAACCAATAGCCTCATCCAGTTCATCTAAAAAAGCCTGAGTATAGGGAATGAATTTAATTGCTTCACTCGACCCACTGGTCGGTTGAAACCGTACAATTTTTTCAGGCCCCAAACTATTTTTGCCACTTTGTCTGGATTGTTCAATTTGGCTTTTCCAATTGCTATAACGAGAAAGCGGATATTTTTTGGCAAATTGCTCATAGCTTAAATTTTGCGAAATGTGCTGCTTTAAAAAATGACTTAATTTTTTACGTTGCACATTTTCCAGCTGATTTGCCTGCTGTGTATAGCGCTGAAATGCTTTACGGCAGGCAATATTCAAAACTTGATGTGCTGTAGTGAGAAGCAATCCCATTAGGCCACCTTCGAGTCTGAACCTGTCGCAATATGCAATGTACGTGACTTATAACGTAACTTGCTGTCATGTTTACTCACACTGGTGGTCTTGGTTAAGAATCGATTTACATAACGGTATAAATCGCTCCAGCGTAATTCACCAATGCACGGAAGTTCTGTTCCATCGACCCAAGTTGGGTTCTTATCTTCAAAGAAAGCTATCTTGGTATTATTTTCGCGCATTTCATGGGTGATGGGCGCAACATCTGCTTTGAGTGGTTGATAGTCTTCGCCAAAATTCAGCAGACCCGTTTCGTGGTTATAATATTCTGAGAAGTATTCTTTACAGTACGATTCAACAAAGTCTTTGAGATGAGCATTTTTCTCACCATAGTGTGGATAGTAGCTGTAGTAGTTATTGGCTAAGAGCAGATAAGTTTTAAAGCCTTTAGAGATTAAAATCCAATATATAGGTGTTCTTGGATGACGAAATTTAAAACTAATAATATAACGGAACATTGCTCTAGTTAATGCACGATTTCCCCAATACTCTTTCTCAATAATGGTATCTCCACTGAAAAAAGCATGTCGGGCTTTACCATCAACAACAAAGTCACGTTCCATAACCGTCGAAAATCCGACAATTTGATTATTTTTCGGTTCAATAATAAAAAAAACACCGGTTTTTTCTAAGAAGTCGCGTTCAAAAATTTCATAACGGGTATTGGCATAATACTTGATAAATACCATACATGCGTTTGAGTTCTTGAACAGTGATGTCACCAGTATGTTTATATAAACTATAAGGTTCTTTTTTGATCTGCCTAAGCAGTTTAAATTCCATCATAATCATAATTTCCTGTTGCCATTCATTCTTGATGAACGCGCGATATTGTTTTTGTTTTACAGAACACAGCCATCTCGTTGGATGCGTGCGGGCGTCATATTAGTGGGTGAAAATGATGAAATGCAATCAACTTTACGTATTTAAACGAAAATCACGAAAAGCGTAAAATAAAAAAACCCGGCCTAAACCGGGTTTCTGTTTTTACAACTGAACGTGGCTAATTTGTACCTTTTAATTGAGTTTCATCTTGTCAAAACTTAGGTGATCTCCTTCCGCTTGAACAACAATCGTATCGCCCGGTTGGAACGCGCCTGACAAGATTTTCTGTGCCAGTGTATTTTCAACTTGTTGTTGGATGGCACGTTTTAGAGGACGTGCACCATATACAGGGTCAAAACCAGCATCGATAAGTAACTCAAAGGCACTATCTTCAACTGCCAAACTCATGTCTTTGTCAGCCAAACGTGAACGTAAACGATCCAACTGAATATCTGCAATGCCACGAATTTGCGCTTTTTGTAAAGAATGGAAAACCACCAGCTCATCAATACGGTTCACAAATTCAGGACGGAAATGTTCAGATACAGCAGCCATGACCACAGCACGAACTTCGTCTTTCGACGGGTTTTCACCTAATTCACGAACATCGGTTGAACCTAAGTTCGAGGTCATCACGATTACGGTGTTTTTGAAATCAATCACACGACCTTGTGAGTCAGTTAATCGACCATCATCTAACACTTGAAGCAAGATGTTAAAGACGTCTGGATGGGCTTTTTCAACCTCATCAAACAACACCACACTATAAGGTTTACGACGTACAGCCTCAGTTAATACACCGCCTTCTTCATAGCCCACATAGCCCGGAGGAGCACCCACTAAACGGCTCACCGAATGCTTTTCCATAAACTCTGACATGTCGATACGAATAATCGCATCATCACTGTCAAATAAGAAGTTACCTAGAGCTTTGGTTAACTCAGTTTTACCTACACCTGTTGGCCCAAGGAATAAGAATGAACCACTTGGGCGGTTTGGATCGGATAATCCTGCACGAGAACGACGCACCGCATTTGATACTGCTACGACCGCTTCATCTTGACCGACTACACGGTTATGTAAGAACTCTTCCATGTGTAAGAGTTTTTCACGTTCACCTTGTAGCATTTTTGCAACAGGAATACCTGTAGCCGCACTTACCACTTCAGCGATTTCATTTTCAGTGACTTTGGTACGAATCAGTTTCGGTTCTTCATTCACCTCGGCAACTTCTTCTTCATTCAAGCGTTTTTGCAACTCAGGAATGACTCCATATTGCAAACGGCTCGCTTCTGCTAAATCACCTTCACGTTGTGCTTTTTCAAAGGCAGTACGTGCTTTATCTAACTCAATTTGAGCTTGATTCGTTCCGTCAACCAGACGTTTTTCCGCAATCCACACTTCTTCCAAATCGCTATATTCTTTTTGAACTTCAGCAATTTGTTTCTCCAAATGCTCAACTTCAGCCTTCGACACTGAATCCGCATCTTTTTTTACGGCTTCAAGTTGCATTTTTAACTGAATTAAACGGCGGTCTAAACGATCAAGTGGCTCTGGTTTAGAGTCAATTTCCATTTTGATTCGTGATGCTGCTTCATCAATCAAATCAATGGCTTTATCTGGCAACTGACGGTCTGTGATGTAACGGTGCGACATTTTTGCCGCAGCAATAATTGCAGAGTCTAAAATTTGCACACCATGATGGGTTGCATATTTGTCTTTTAGACCACGTAAAATCGCAATGGTGTCTTCCACGCTCGGTTCATCAACAATCACTTTTTGGAAACGGCGTTCTAATGCCGCATCCTTTTCGATATATTGACGGTACTCATCTAAGGTGGTTGCACCTACACAGCGAAGTTCGCCACGTGCCAACGCAGGTTTAAGCATATTCCCTGCATCCATTGCACCATCACCTTTACCTGCGCCAACAAGCGTATGTAATTCGTCAATGAAGAGAATGATCTCGCCATCATATTTGGCCAAATCTTTTAGAACGGCTTTAAGACGTTCTTCAAATTCACCACGGTATTTTGCACCTGCAAGCAATGAACCAAGGTCGAGTGAAAGTACACGTTTACCTTTCAGACTTTCAGGAACTTCGCCATTGACGATACGCTGTGCTAAGCCCTCAACGATTGCAGTTTTACCCACACCCGGCTCACCAATCAGTACGGGGTTGTTTTTACTACGGCGTGATAAAACCTGAATGGTACGGCGAATCTCTTCGTCACGACCAATGACCGGATCTAGCTTACCTTCTAATGCACGTGCATTGAGGTCTAAGGTATATTTGTTGAGTGAATCACGTTGATCTTCGTGGTTATTACTCATGACTTGTTCACCGCCTCGTATTTGTTCAATTGCACTACGTAATTTATCTGTCGTTACGCCTACACTATTTAATAAGGTTTTGGTTTTACCCGTTTCAGCTAAACCGAGAATCACCCAATCTGTAGAAAGAAACTCATCTCCAGCTTTTTGCGCAAAACTATCGGCTAAATTTAGCGCTTTGACTGCTTCAGGATTTAGGTTGATGTCCCCTGTCGGCGTCGCAATGGTGGCGGTATCCTGTAGGGCTTGCTGAAGTTTGGTTTTTAACTCAGGAAGATTAGCACCTGCCTGTTGTAACAAGCTTTGGTTCGAAGGCTCTTCAAGCAATGTCGAAAGAATATGGATTCCTTCAATGGCTGTATGGTCTTTCCCCATTGCTAAAGATTGGGCATCGGATAATGCTTGCTGCAAACGGTTTGTGAATTTTTCGAATCGCATTCTTGTTATTCCTCACAACAAATTCTGTACTTGAAGCATATATGGGAGTCATATTTAAAATTTCAAATACATTTTTCAAATATTTTTCAATGAGTTAATTTTAAGATAAAGATAAATCTCAATTATAATATTGGTATAAATAGAATACTTTTCAAGTCATTTATTGAAGAATTTAGTACTTTATTATATTGTTTAAATACATATGTATTTTTAGGCAATTTTCTTGTCAACTCAACTGACTTTCTGACAATAAAATTCAATGATTTTCCATTTGCTTAAATAATACAAATGTCAAAAAAGCCCACATTTACATGCAGGCTTTTGCTTAATCCACTAAAAAGTTCAGCTTAAGGTGCAGGATTTGGCTGTTGGCGATGAATAGCTTCAATCCCTTTTAAAATGTCTTCTGATAAATTCACCTCAAAAGCATCAATATTTTCTTTCAACTGATCTAGATTTGTCGCACCAATAATTGTACTGGTGACAAAAAATTGCTGCTTAATAAATGCTAGTGCTAACTGTGTCAACGTTAAACCATGCTGTTCTGCCAATTGTGCATATTGTTCTGTTGCCCATTCACTCTCCGCATTTGAATAGCGGCTAAAGCGTGAAAATAGTGTCACTCGAGCATTGGCAGGACGTGCACCATGACGGAATTTACCTGTTAGATAACCAAATGCTAAAGGTGAATATGCCAATAAGCCCACGCCTTCGTAGTGTGCAATTTCAGATAAACCTATTTCATAAGTACGGTTCAATAAACTATACGGATTTTGCACACTGACAATTTTTTCTAAACCATGCTTTTCTGCAAGTTGTAGGAATTTTAAAGTTCCCCATGGCGTTTCATTAGATAGTCCAATTGAGCGAATTCGACCTTTTTTCACTTCATGACTTAAAGCAACCAATGTTTCTTCTAAATTGGTAATAGTTTGCGTATTGTTCGCTTCGGCATTGCCATAACCCAATTTACCAAAAAAGTTAGTTGGACGTTGCGGCCAATGAAGTTGGTATAAGTCAAGATAATCTGTCTGTAAGCGAAGAAGAGATTGATCTAGAGCAGACTCAATTTCCGAAGCAATAAATTTGGTTTGCCCGTCACGAATATGACTACCGCCTTGTGACGGTCCTGCAATTTTTGAAGCTAAGATTAATTTATCACGTCCACCGCGAGCTGCAATCCAGTTACCTATAATAGTTTCAGTTGAACCTTGGGTTTCAGGTTTCGGTGGGACAGGATACATTTCTGCAGTATCCCAAAAGTTAAGACCACGCTCTAAAGCATAATCCAGTTGCTCGAAAGCTTCTGCTTGGGTGTTTTGTTCACCAAACGTCATAGTGCCTAAACAAATTTCTGGAACTAAAATTCCGCTATGTGCCAATGGTTTAAATTGCATGCCACAAATTCCCTCTTTATTTTAAATATCAATATATAAGTCACGAAGTAGCTTACCTAAGATATCGGCTTTGTTTAAATCATAATTTTCTGTTTATTTGTCAAAAAATGTGAGAAAAGCTTGTTCAGATATAATAGTGAGAAATGAATAGACATAAAAAAAGCAAACCCCTGAGTTTGCTTTTTTTTATTTAGAAGAATGATTATTCTTCGTCGTCAAATTCGTCAGAAGCCAATTGACTTTTATCTTCAAGCGATGCATCAAAAATTAGAATCGCTTTACCATCAGTTTCAATCATGCCTTGCTCTTCAAGTGTTTTTAGAACACGACCAACCATTTCACGGGAACAACCCACGATACGACCAATCTCTTGACGAGTAATACGAATCTGACGACCATTCGGCAAAATCATTGCTTCAGGTTGTGAAGATAAATCAATTAAGCAACGTGCAATTCGACCTGACACGTCAATAAACGCAAGGTCAGTTACTTTACGCGTCGTATTTTTAAGACGGCGTACAAGCTGTGCAAATACCGCATAACTTAAGTCTGGGTATTGTTTACTTAATTCATGAAAGTTTTCATAGGTAATCTCAGCAATTTCACATACATCTCGCGTACGCACTTCTGCAGTACGCTGTGCATTTGCTTCGAATAGACCCATTTCCCCAAAAAAGTCACCCGCATTTAAGTACGCAACCACAATTTCACGCTCATCATCTTCACGTAAAATGATAGATACTGAACCCTTAAGAATTAAATACAAAGATTTAGATTCTGAGCCCGCATCAATGATTGTTGTACGTTTTGGGTAACGATTGATATATGCACGTTTTAATAATGCCTTCACCGACTCAGGTAACTGCCCCGGAGATAGCGCATCTGTGCTAAGTTGTGAAAAGTTTGAAGTCATGCTAACAGTTTCCGAATATGGATAATTTATAGATCGCACAAGACCTAAAGTGAACTTGTCACACGTAAGAGTTGAAATTCCTTATCAACTCAATTTATGTTAGTGTACAGGTACTGCGTAAATTTATAGCTTTTTTTAGGGACTTGCAATGCAAACTAGTGTTCATTGGCTAGAGAATGTTGCTTTTGAAGCAAAAACTCAAAGTGGTCACACTGTTATGATGGATGGATCACAAGAATATGGCGGTGAAAACCGTGGTCCGCGCCCAATGGAACTGATTTTAACAGGACTTGGTGGTTGTGCATCTTTCGATATTGTGACGATTTTAAAGAAAGCACGCCAAGACATTACCGATGTTCGTTGTGAATTAAATGCAGAACGTGCCGACACTATTCCTGCTGTATTCACTAAAATTCATTTGCACTTTGTAGTCACTGGTCATGGCGTGAAGGAAAAGCAAGTTGCAAAAGCGGTTGAACTTTCTGCTGAAAAATACTGTTCTGCTAGTAAAATGCTGATGGATGGTGGTGTAGAAATTACCCATGACTTCGAAATTTTAGAAACTGAAGATGCATAATTTATTTGTTCAATTAAGAGCCGCATAGAATGCGGCTTTTTTGTTTCAAATAATCCGCTATAGCATACATTGTATAAAGCACTGCTATATAGTCATAAACGCAGAAATATGAGCCAAAGAAGTTTGGCTTAATCACTTAAACAATCAATATCCAAATTGATGTATTTGCACATAGATGCATTTACACCCAATTCCATCTCATGATGATTTTACGACTCAATCCATATGAATCTATTCAAGCCAAATACGATTGAAAACGATTGCGAAGAACACCTTACATATAAGTAGATTTGATTTAACTATAGTCTTAATAACACTTTAATTAGGGTGTGTTGACACTTTTAGCTTAAAAAAATCGAAGTAGTAAAATCAAATCGCCAAACCCAATTTTACTATTCGCTATGCCTCGTACCATGCTGACAGATCAACACTGGCAAAAGTTGAAAGTTATTCTGCGTAATTTATCCATTCACCACAACTCAAATTTACGCAATTTTATTGAAGCTATTCTCTATAGAATTAGAACAGGCTGTCCGTGGCGAGATATTCCTTCTTGTTTTGGTCATTCAAACTCTATTTTCAAACGTTTTAATCGTTGGTCAAGCAGCGGTAAGTTACTTAGATTATTCAAATTACTAGCCTCATTCCCCGATATGGAGTGGATTTTTATTGATGGCTCTCATGTACGTGCTCATCAACATTCTGCCGGCATAGCGAATCAATCTATTTCTAAAAGTGTAGGAGGAAACTCCTCAAAAATACATTTGATTGTTGATGCACATGGCAATCCTATTGATTTCATGATTACCGGTGGGACCACACATGATGTTAAAGTTGCACCTGATTTAATATCAACATTAGATTTAAAAGAGACAAAAGTGGTATGCGCAGATAAAGGCTATGATTCAGAATCACTGCGTGAACAGATCAGGAAAACAAGGACTAAAGCGAATATACCAAGGAAAATGAATAGCCAATCGAACAATGACCATATGGACTGGTATTTATATAAAATCAGGCATTTAGTTGAAAATATGTTTTGTAGATTAAAGCAATTTAGAGGAATAGCTACTCGATATGACAAGCTCAAAAGCAATTATCAAAGTTCTGTTGCTTTAGCCTGTATATTTTTATGGCTACCTTTATAGGGTTAATTATGAACAGTAAATGTCAACAGACCCTAATAATTTCAGATAAAAAAAAGCAGAATCATTTTGATTCTGCTTTTTGAATTTGGTAGGTTTAACCAGATTCGAACTGGTGACCTCTACGATGTCAACGTAGCGCTCTAACCAACTGAGCTATAAACCTAGAATGCGTAGAATCATATTCATTTTTATTTTTTATGACAAGCTCTTTTCTGAGTTTTTTAAACTTTGCGTACAAGTTTTAAGCAAAGCCTTAAAATATTGAATATCATGAGAACTTAGCGCGGTACCTACATAAATTTCCTGCTCAAATAACGTAATAACTTGTTCAAATGCCGCCCTTTCCTGTTCAGGTATATTTTCAGCCAAACGTTGTAACCAATGCCTAAAACTTTCTGAAGCCACTTTTTGCTGGCTCAAGGGTAAATTCTTTGCGAAATTGGTAATTTCTCTTTCAAGCGGGCTTAAACTTTTTCTTTTTTTCCGCAAAATCCATATAAAATATAATGCTACAATGCCACCAATACTCAAAATAAGAATTAAAACACCTGCATAAGCAGAATTTGTACCGAGCTTTTTAAACCATTGTTGTTGAGATTGAGCATTATAGCCCACCACTTTGCTTTGCCATTGGTAACTCGCATAATCACTCCATACACGGACTTTTTTCAACATCGAAAATTGTTGATAGGCCCAAGTAGACTGCTGGCTCCCAAAAATTGTCCGATCTTGTTCCATATAATCCTGCATCCCACCATCGATACGCTGAGGTGCGATCATGGCTGTAGGATCAATTCGACGCCAATGTTGATTGACATAAACCTCTGTCCACGCATGTGCATCAAGTTGACGAACTTCCCAACTTTTTCCATCTGGTGCTAATTGACCACCTTGATATCCCACGACAATACGCGATGGAACACCAACATAGCGCATCAACATTGCAAAGCTCGAAGCAAAATGTTCGCAAAAGCCCTGTCTTGATCCGAATAAAAAATCATCTATCCGATTTTGCCCCAATACACCTGGGCTTAAGGTATATGCAAAGCGATTTTGTTTATACCATTGCAAAACTTCTGCAATATAACGCTCAGGATTTTGATGACTTTGCTGCCATAAAGTTTGGGCCAATTGTTGTGATTGAACATCCAAGTTTTCAACATAACGTGTGTTTAATTTTTCAAGTAAAGTCACATTTTTTATTTGTGGCGGCTCTGCACGTCCTAACCATTTCAGTTGAATCGGCTCCGTACGTGCTGATAATCGGTAGGGTGTAATTCGACCATCTTGACCTAAAGCAAAACGTGCTTCATTGGGAACGGATTGCTCCAACGACATAATCCACATCACACTTGGGTCGGCAGCCAAATATTGATAATTCAATGTCCGTTTGGGTTTTAACTCGGCTGGATTCAGCTGTATAACGTTCTGGTTAAAAAAATGACTGGTCCATTTAGCACCATCATATTCATCTAATGCCATCGCCCGCCAATACAGCTCTGTACGTGGTGGCAAGGCTTGGATATCACCGATTATACGAAAAGCCAAACTACTCGACTGTGATAACTCAGCAATATCGCCCGGAGACATGCTGTCACTGATTCCCGTTGTGGCTTTATTTTCAGGAATAGGAATATGCCATAGCGGCGGCAGGCGTGGAAAAAAGAGAAACAGCAAGATAAAGAATGGAACAGCTAAGGCAATAAATTTACCCACATGCCCAATATCTTGTTTAATCGCCTGTATTTCACCGCCTGAGTTTTGGCTAAAACCAACGGTCTGTAAACGATATAATCCAATAAAGCAGCTCAACAACGCCAATAAAATAACCAATGCCATGGCAAAAGACTGGCTAAACAAAAAGCTACTGGCAATCACAAACATCGCAAAGTTAAATAAAATAATTACATCACGACGTGTTTTTGTTTCTAAAGATTTAGCAAATAAAAATGTACTGAGTACTGCAACCCCTGCATCAACACCAATAAAGGTTTTATGGCTTATATAAATGCTAAATAATGCTGTCAATGTCAGCACATAGGTTAAAATTTTAGAAAATGGTTTTTTACTGGCGCGGGTATTGAGTAATAAAATAAGCCAAATAACTAAAAATACTAATGATGTCGCCACAGGGATATAAAGCATTTGTGCAATGAGCACCAATGCTAAAGTGAGTAATATTGAGCGGCGTATGGTATTTTCAATCATCTCTTAAGCCTGCGCCAATAACCGTTTTGCTTCGGAATAATGCAGTTTTCCAGTGCCTGATGCTAACTCAGCATTAGGTAAATACAGTGCATATTGATCGTGATTTTTTTCAGCCTGCTCGACCAAACCCATCATGAGGCTAAGTTTTTCTTCATGACTTTGAGCTGGCATATGGTGATAATGAATCTTCAATTTCTTTAGATCTTCATATTGTTCAAAGACTTTCACATATAAGCCTTGTCCTCGTGCTGCTTGTTTCCAAGACACCGCATGAAGTGAATCCCCCGTCTGAAAACTACGTAATTCGCGAAATTCATCAAGATCAGGTTCAAAATTTTGCTGTTGTTGCTTATTTTCAACGGAATGCAAACTGGCTTGAGGTGCAACCCACGCTGGTTGCTGTACGTACAAATACGTCCAGGCCCGCACTAAACCAAAGGGATAAACACTATAAATTTGTATGGGTGGAATCTGAAAAACACCGCGTTGGCTGGTTGTAAAATTTAACTGGAAACAGTGCTGTTGCTCATTGACTAATATTTTATGTAGCTGATTTTCAGTTTTAATCCACAAATATCTCGCCTGTTCAGCATCTTGCTTAAAGTAAATTTCAACCGAAAGTAATTCCCCAGCTTGCGGGATATCAACAACATTTATTTGAATCTGCAACGCATGAAGCTGCTTAAAAGTAATATAGAAACTAATACTCAATACGGCGCTAATTAAAAAGCAAAAGCCTAAAATCAAATTATTGGCATAATTCACACCTGCAATAAAAGTGATGAAAATTAATACCAAATACAAGTAGCCTTGCTGATAGATAAAGATCAAGACATCTTTTTGAGTCAGCTGCTTGTGCTGATCGATTTTAAATCGACGTTCAATCCATTGCTGCCACATTGAAGCCAAGGTTCAACTCCTTTATTGAATCGAAACTTGTTCTAAAAGCTTAAAGGCTTCAAGATCTGACAACCCAATTCGATGAGATACCACAGCTGTAAAAACGGCTTGTACATCGTCAGGATTCACATAATTTCGCTGCTCAATCAGCGCATAGGCTTGCGCAGCTTTTTTTAAGGATAAAACACCACGCGTAGAAAGACCATGTCTCCCTTTACGTGTTTCAGCAGCAAGATCCAAAATGTAATCCATCAAACGATCACTCAGATGTATCTGCTCGACAAAGCCTTGTAGTTGTAAAATTTCTGATTCATTAAAGATATGTGCTAATGCCGCAATCAGATCATGGCGTGAAGTTTGTTGGAGCAATAATTTCTCTGCCTGACGCGATGGATAACCTAAAGACAAACGCATTAAAAACCGGTCCAACTGGGACTCAGGTAAGGCATAAGTACCACTTTGAAATAAAGGGTTTTGTGTCGCAATCACCCAAAATGGTTGAGGCAAAGCATAGCGCACACCATCAACCGTCACATACCCCTCTTCCATCGCTTCCAATAAAGCACTTTGGGTCTTTGGACTACAACGGTTGATTTCATCTGCCAATAAAATTTGGGTAAAAATCGGCCCAGATTTAAACTCAAAATGATGTTCTTTTTGATTAAACATATTTACCCCAATCACATCGCTGGCCAGCATGTCATTGGTAAATTGAATCCGTTGAAACTTTAATCCCGCCAAATGTGACAAGACGCTAGATAATGTCGTTTTTCCTAAACCAGGTAAGTCTTCAAATAGCACATGCCCGCCTGCCAATAGACAAGCTAAAGCCAATTTGGTTTGCTGATTTTTATCCAAAATAATTTGGTTAATTTGTTCGAGGAATGTATTTATTTTCGGGTAAAAAGGCGCAAGGCTCTGCTCACTTAAAAGCGTTGATGTATTATTTTGTTGGCTTTTCTCTGATCCCCAAAACACCTTTTATTCCCCAATAAAAAAGTTAAATGAATGATTAACATACAGGGTTTTATTTAAAAATACAGTGTTTATCTCCAATCTATACCCAGTTCAATACTTTAAATACATACGCTTGATATTTATTGGGTATACAAAAGCGTTGTTTTCGCTTCGACTGATCACAATTCAGCAAAAAAAAAGCGTCCCGAAGAACGCTTTTTTTATTGGATTTTTAGCACAAGTCAAAGCATTAGCAAGGACACTTCTTCATGTCACCACCAGCTGATGGATAACGTGCATCTACACAGTGACGATAAAATGTTTTTGCATCCATCGCTTCCAAATCAGGATGATGTTTTGCCATATGTTCCAAATAGTTTTGGTAATCTGGCACACCCACCATCAGGCGGAAGCTTTGCTGTAAACGTTGCCACAACGTCGCAATACGTGACCAATTTTTCGGGTTCAGAATTAGATCCTTCTGCGACATAATGGTCATTTTAATGATTTTATAAATCACCGTTTTTCCACTTTTTGCAAACTTCAGGTTCATTCATATTCCCCTATTAATGTGCTGAATTCGACGGATTAATTTCAGCTGGGTCACGGTAAATCGCTTCTGCTTCATTCACCGATGGATTTGGATTTGCCAAAGCACGACGCACCACACCAATCGCTGCAAATAACATCACAAATGCCACAATCATAAAGAATGCACAAAGACCGGCATTGATTTGATTCGACAATGCAACCGTATGCATTTCAGCCATGGTTTTCGCAGGTGCCAACAATTCATTTTTTGCAATTGCGGCATTAAAACGATCTGCTTGCGCCAAGAAACCAATCTTTGGATTTTCGTGGAAAATCTTCTGCCAACCAGCGCTCATTGAAGTAATAAACAAGAATAATGTTGGGATAATTGTCACCCAAACATACTTTTGTTTTTTCATCTTGAATAAAATCACTGTACCCAAGATCAATGCCATCGCAGCAAGAATTTGGTTACCAATACCAAATAGCGGCCATAAGCTATTAATACCGCCGAGTGGATCAACCACACCTTGGTAAACGAAGAAGCCCCAACCTGCGACAGCCACCGCCGTACCTAACAGATTTCCGAAGAAATTATGTGAGTTTTTAACCGCTGGAACCACGATACCCACTGTATCTTGCACCATGAAACGACATGCACGTGTACCTGCATCCACAGCAGTTAAAATGAAGAGTGCTTCAAATAAAATCGCAAAGTGATACCAGAACGCCATCATTGAACGGTTATTGAAAATTTCCGTAATAATGTGAGCCATACCAATCGCAAATGTTGGCGCACCCCCTGTACGAGACAGAATCGAGTTTTCACCTACTTCTTGTGCAAGTAGGGTCAATGCTTCAGGTGTTACCACGAAGCCTAATGTACGCACTGCTTCCGCAGCAGATTCTACCGTTGTACCAATCACAGCTGCTGGTGCATTAATCGCAAAATACACACCTGGCTCAAGAATCGTTGCACAGACCAAAGCCATAATCGCAACAAAAGACTCCATCAACATGCCGCCATAACCGATCATGCGAATATCTTTTTCATTATTCACAAGCTTCGGTGTCGTTCCTGAAGAAACGAGCGCATGGAAACCTGAAATTGCACCACAGGCAATGGTAATAAACAAGAATGGGAACATTGAGCCTGCAAATACAGGACCTGTACCATCAATAAAATGCGTTACCGCTGGCATTTTCATCTCAGGTAAAGCAAACATGATCCCGATTGCTAAACCTGCAATAACACCAATTTTCAAGAAGGTAGATAGGTAATCACGTGGTGCAAGCAGTAACCAAACAGGTAATACTGATGCCACGAAACCATAACCAATCAACCACCAAGTTAATTCAGTACCTGAAAGTGTAAAGAATGGCCCCCAGTACGGATGCTGTGCAATGTCGCCACCATAGATAATCCCAGCCATCATCAGTACAAAACCAATGATCGACACTTCTGCAATTTTACCCGGACGGATAAATCGCATGTAGATACCCATGAAAATCGCAATCGGTACAGTGGCAGCGATACTGAAGACACCCCACGGACTATTGGTCAACGCTTTTACAACCACCAAAGCCAGCACTGCTAGAATGATGATCATCACGCCAAGTGCACCAAGCATCACGATGATTCCGGCAAAAGAACCCAGTTCTTGTTTTGCCATTTCACCGAGTGAACGACCATCACGACGCGTTGAGATGAATAAGACTAAAAAGTCTTGAACCGCACCGGCGAGAACAACACCCACCAAGAGCCAAATTGTTCCCGGCAAATAACCCATTTGCGCAGCAAGGATTGGTCCGACTAAAGGACCTGCACCTGCAATCGCAGCAAAGTGGTGACCAAATAGAACGCTTTTATTGGTCGGCACATAATCCAAACCGTCAGCTAAGCGATGGGCAGGCGTTAAACGTCGCTCATTCAGTTCAAAGACTTTATTGGCAATAAATAAACTATAAAAACGATATGCAATGCTATACACACAGATTGCTGCAAGGATCAGCCAAACTGCATTGACATGCTCGCCTCGACTGAGTGCTAGTATGCCGAATGAAACGGCACCTAGAATGGCTACAAACAGCCAGATAATCTTTGAAGCCATTCCTGACTTCGGTTGAATGGTTTCCATCTCAATCCCTCATAAATGTTGAAATAAATCAGCTTGATTTTTCTTGTTCGAGGTACTGCTGTTTCTTCCCTTGAAACTCTACTCCTGTTATAGGTTTTTTCATCTAATACTTTGGAATAAAAATTTAAACCAATAGGTATAAAAAAAGGGATGAATCACTTCATCCCTTTCGATAATAGTCTATTTTTAAACCATTATGCACGTTCTAAATAGTCACCAGTACGAGTGTCTACACGAACGCTTTCTTCTTGCTGTACGAATAATGGAACACGTACAACTGCACCAGTTTCAAGCTTAGCCGGTTTACCGCCACCGCCTGAAGTATCACCACGTACACCTGGATCAGTTTCAACGATTTTTAATACAACGAAGTTTGGCGCGCTCACAGTTAAAGGAACACCATTCCATAACATGATTGTACAAAGTTCATTTGAGTCATCTTTCAACCATTTAGCCGCGTCGCCCATAGCAACTTTATCAGCAGCGATTTGTTCGAAAGATTCTGGGTCCATGAAGTTCCACATTTCACCGTCGTTATACAAGTAGTTCATTTCAACTTCTTGGATGTCAGCAGCTTCTAGTGAATCACCAGATTTGAAAGTTTTTTCTAAAACTTTACCAGTTTTAAGGTTACGTAATTTTACGCGGTTAAAAGCTTGGCCTTTACCTGGTTTTACGTATTCGTTTTCCATGATTGAACATGGGTTACCGTCAAGCATGACCTTAAGGCCTGACTTGAAATCATTCGTAGAATAATAGGCCATGACTGGCTCACTCCAAACTTACTAACTTTAATCTATAGATGCTATGGGCTGTAACATGTCATTTAGCAAGTACTGACTGTAACATTGGCTGCCACATGCACATTAATGTGATATTGCGTATTCTAAATGACCAATGCACCATGTCGCAACGAAAAAATCCCCATTAAAGGGGTCAAGCTGCTTAACTTACACTCAGACATTAAAGAACTTTGTTTATACAATGCCCACAAACAGGTAAAATTGCTGTTTAATGAAATTTAATAAATGTTTCGTAGGCTTCATCAGGTGTAAGCTTTTTCGGAATTATTTCAGCTTACACTTCAAAGTTCGACGCATTAATTTCAGCAATATTCCCCACTCACCTTTCTGCATTTTTTAAACAATCGGCATGATAAACTATTTATTTCAAGAGCAAAACTGGCAAACTCAATTGAGTGATTTGATTACAAATCCTCAAGAATTACTCGATGTATTAGAACTTTCGCATAATCAGTTATTATCGGGTGCTCAGTTCGCAGCAGATGAGTTTCGCCTACGCGTTCCGCGCGCTTTTGTCGAAAAAATGCAAAAAGGTAATCCGCTCGATCCGCTTTTACTCCAAGTCCTACCGCATCATTTAGAACTTGAAGAACACGCCGGTTTTGTTACCGACCCATTAGGTGAAGAACAAGCAAACCAACAGCCAGGGGTATTACATAAGTACAAGTCTCGTTTTTTACTGACCTTAACCGGCGCCTGCGCGGTCCATTGCCGTTATTGTTTCCGCCGACATTTTCCCTACCAAGAAAACCTGCCTAAAAATGACGATTGGGCAAACATTAAGCAATATATCGAACAACAACCCGATATTAATGAAGTGATTTTAAGTGGTGGAGACCCGCTCACACTATCAAATCGTAAACTTCAAGTGTGGATTGAACGTTTATCGACTTTGCCACAAATTAAATTTTTGAGAATTCATTCACGAGTTCCTATCGTAATCCCCAACCGTGTCGACGAAGAGCTGGTTTCTATTTTAAAAAACAGTAGGCTACGCATTATTCTAGTGGTACACTCAAATCATCCATCAGAGCTAGATGACTTCACGTGCAGCCAGCTTCAACAGCTTGTCAAACAAGGAATCACCGTGCTGAACCAAGCAGTCTTATTAAAAGGGGTTAATGATTCTGCAGAAGTATTAGTCGATTTAAGTTACCGCTTATTCGACGCAGGTGTAATGCCATATTATTTGCATGTTCTGGATAAAGTAAAAGGTGCTCATCATTTCGATACACCAGCTCAGGATATTGATTTAATTTATAAAAAAGTTTTAGAGAACCTACCTGGTTATTTGGTTCCTAAACTTGTACGGGAAATAGCGGGCGAAAAAAACAAGACACCGCTTTTTGGGGCTTCAACTTTTTGAGTTAAATAATAAAGATGACCACGCATACTTCAGATACGTTTTACAATCCGACTGAATTAAAGCTGGATAAATTAAGCTTTTGTCCGACCAATGCTAAAGGTCTGCAAGAGTGGTTAAACGGTATTTCAATTTTACAATTAGGTACCTCATCTAAAGCTTTATTCAATGCCTTACTTGAAATCTCCGAGCTGAAATGCCAAGAGATGTTACGTTTTGATTTGGTTCAAATTTTACATCCGACTATGGAAAGTGTGCTCACAAGCTTAGAAAAACACTTTACCAATCAAAGCCTCATTACCACGGATCGTAATGAACAAATCATTGAATTGGCGATGCTTTTACGCAGTCACTTTGCCAAAATCTATATTGATATTGCCAAACGATGTAATCAGCAGCTTAATCAACAAAAGTTTTCGATTTTTTCATTCGGCCATAAAAAAAGCTTACAAACCGCTCGAATTGCATCAATCTACTATGCGTTGCAACAACTGACACTGTTGTTGTATCAACAACATATGTTGTATGCCACACCGACTGCAGGTCAATGGATTGCGGCACATCAACTGATTGAATGTGCCATTGAACACAATTTCTATCAAAGTAATGTCAATCAGTTACTGGGTACTCAACATCAAATTGCAAATATTGCTCAAGCTTATGCACAATTAATCTTATTAGATATTTTCAATAATCATCAGATTCGCCCTGCTGAAATCCAAGGTTTGTATTTATGTAGCTTTGACTGGGCAAAATTGGTTCAAATCCTACCGAAAGAAACCACGCTTTCACGCTATGTTGTAGACACGAAAAAAGATCACCCACCGATTTATAACTCAAAACAAGATCGGTCTTATCAAGCCAATGTATACATTTCAACGCAAAACTTGCTCGATCATTTGACCGAAACGCAAACTAGAAATGCCAATTATTTATCTAAAAATGAAAAGTTATTTTTAACTCCAGCGCTATATTTCCATATTCATAATATTTTGACCAACAACACTGAACGCCGTCATGAACGTTATGAATATTCTGCGCAAATTAATATTTGCTTTAGCTTAATGGTGGCGCATTTCTATCTCTCTAAAGGTAAAAACTTCCACGAAACTTTAGATTTGGAAGGCAATTATCAATTCCACAATGAAGCCTCTTTTGTCAATTCGCATGATTCAAATATGCCAACAGGCATGACTAATGCGAAAGCGCTAGATCGTGAAGCAAAACAGATTCATACCGCTGACGTATTAGATATTAGTGTGAATGGTTATCGCATTAAATGGACTGGCCCTACCCCTGCTAATTTAAAAACCGGCGAATTTATTTTGATTCAAGAAAATGCTCAAAGCCAATGGCGTGGCGGTGTTGTTCGTTGGATCAAACAATCGACTGAAAAAAGTTTGGAATTGGGTCTCGAAGTACTGGCTCAAGATTTGTATCCATGTTCAGCCCATATCCGTACCGACCGCAATACAACAAATCATCAACCTGCTTTATTGGTACAGACCACACAACTTGATCAAGTGTCTACGACCTTAATTTTACCTGGGGCAAATCTCTTCCGAGAGAAACAAACGATCCACCTTCGCTTAGGCAAAGAAGACATCAAAGTCTATCTCACCAAAGCGCAGTTGGTGACACAAAGCTTTATTCGCTTTGAATATGAATTATTGAATGAAGAGCAAGAAAATGTCGTTAAAGACTATATTGCGAAACAGAGCAATGAGATCAAAAATAACGACTTATGGGAAGCATTAAAGTGAGAAATCCATTACTATCCAAAAAACTAAAACGTACGGAAACTCGATTACTCATTATTGATGATAATCAAATACGTTTTAACCAGATACGTGATTTATTGACAGACAGCGAACATCAAGTTCATGCCATATTACTTGATGATTTACAAAATTTCGAAAAACAGCTGAATCTCAATTGGGACTTGATCATTTTTGGACGTGCTTATGATTTAAAATATGAACAAGCTTTAAGTTTAGTTCAACTATCGAGCCAACCGAATTTACCGATTATTTTACTTAAACCCGAAGACTATCAAGCAGAACAATATGCAAGTTTAGTCAAAAAAGGGATTTATGACATTGTCGATATTGCTGAACCTGAGAGTTTCTATTTTGGTTTAATCCGTGCTTTATCCTTTAGTCGCCTACAACAATCGCAGCAACATTTAATGGAAGAGCTCGAAACAGCTCAAATCCAAACCCAGTCTTTAGTTGAAGATAGTCGTAAAGCGGTTGCCGTGATTCAAGAAGGCATTCATATTCAAGCCAATGCTGAATATCTCACTTTGTTTGGTCTAAAAAATGAAGATGATGTAATTGGTCTGCCTTTACTCGATCTATTACAACCTACTGACCTTAACGACTTTAAGCAACGCTTTAAAAAAATTAGCCAAGGGCAGCTCGATTTAGGACGTTTTGATCTCGTTTCACAAAATATCGCAGTGGCTGGGCAAAACCCACTAAAACTCGAATTTATTGCCGCAGCTGAAGAAGATGCTTTAAAGCTCGCAATTGAAATTGGCAGTCAAAGCAGCAATGCTGTAAGCAATGCTCAAGTTGAAGCTAGCCCACAAAAACCAAAAGCATTTCAACAACTCAACCGTACTATTGCTCAGCAACCTGCTAATGTAAATGCATTAGTTCTATTTACATTGGCTTCTTGCTCAGATGCGATTTTTCAAAAAGATTGGAATACTTATAAGAGCTATTTCACCAATATTAAAGACTTCTTGAAAGATCAGACTCATGCTCCATTATTTGGTTTAGATAATGGTGCAATCGTTGCCTTATTCCAAGCGGATAATCAGCTCAAACTTGAGTCTAAATTGATTGGTCTTAATACCCTGAGCAAACCTCAATTACTCAGTGTAAACAATGAAACTTATCCATTAAATTTACGCATAGGATACAGTGTTTTAGACAGCGATATTCGTGATGAAGCACATTTTGATACCTTTATTGCGAAAGCCTTTAATACTGCGCTACCAACCAACCAACAAGCACCTGAAATCGACTTAACTATTCCATTAGAAATTGACATACCAAGTTTGGATTTTGGTACACCAGAAGCGCAAATCGCACCGATTGTCGTTAGTGATGAAGCTCCTGTTATCAAGGCTCTTCGCAACTGCTTAGAACGCGGTGAAATTCATCTTAAATATCAGCAACTGTATGATAAAGAAGATTCACATCTTTATACTTATGAAGTAACCAGCGGCTTTATTTTTGAAAATAAATGGAAAGATATCGCCCAACTACGTGAATTGGCTGAAGACTCAGAGCTATCCATTAAATTGGATCGTTGGATCTTGGTTGAATCGTGTAAACAGCTACACAACTTTATTACTCAGTTCCCTGAAGCTAAATTAATCGTTAACCTCAACAAGGAAGTGCTATATAACGACCGCACCTTCCCTGAGTTTATTTCAAAACTCATTACGATTATTCGTAGTAAATTGAAGAATCCACTGATTTTACAATTTGCAGAAGAAGACATTCAGCTCAATATTGATGCCGCTCAAAAAGCATTTGTTGAACTTCGTAAAAATGGTGCCGAACTGGCTTTACGTAATTTTGGTCATTCGATGTTTAGTGAATCATTATTACGTCAAATGGATGTTCACTGCTTAACACTAGATTCAAGCTTGACCCAAATGCTTGCAAACGACAAGTCATGCCAAGAGCTGCAAGAAAAAATTACCACTTATCATGAAATCAAAACTGTTGAAATCATGCTACGTGAATTAAATGACATGACACTGTTTGCCAATGCTTGGAATGTAGAAGCTCGTTTTATTCAAGGTGATTATTTCCAGAAGAAACTCGACCATCTCATCGATGTTCAGGACCAATAAGGTTCTGAACATTGCCGATTTAAGGTTGATCTTTTTATCGGCACAAAAAAACGGGCATAAAGCCCGTTTTTTCGTTTTGGATATTAACGTTTGATAGAACGTGACATACCAGCAAAACGTTGTTTGAATTTGTCGATACGACCGCCAGTGTCAACGCTTTTCTGTTTACCAGTGTAGAATGGGTGGCAAGCAGAACATACGTCTAGGTAAATAGTTTCTTTACCAAGAGCTGAACGAGTTTCAATTACGTTACCGCATGAACATGTAGCAACTAAAGTTTCATATTTTGGGTGAATATCGGCGCGCATCGTCGATTACTCCTAAGATTTAAGAAGGTTTAGCTGTCATCGCAATTGATCACTCTTGCATCACTACAAGGAAGGCTTAAAAAAGCAGACCAACACCATAACAGACCATTCTTTTGGCCCACCGAGACGGATACCGCCAGAGCTAAGCACAACAAGTTGGGGCAAATTATAGCTGATTTTTTATTGTTAATAAATAGATATTCAAGGCTGAATCACTCTACTCTTTAGGTTGAGCTTGCTCTAAATATTTCTGATATTGTAATTCGACTGTACGCTGAAATTGGGCTTGATCAAAATGTTTTAATTTTTCAATAAATGCAGGACAAAACGTCGCTGCATTTACTGGCTGTAATGATTTGCTCATGCCCTCTAACATGCCTTGAAGCTGCTGTTTAAATTGTGCATCGACTGGCAAATCAACATCTTTTGCTTTTAATGGCTCTACACCATTAAAACGGACAGCCTGAACCGCAGCAATTAATTTTAGCTTGGCAGCTTGATAAGCCTGATCTAATTCCGTATTCATCTGTGGTTGTCGATCACGACAAAAATCCAACATGGGCTGCAGGCTGATGAGCGGCATTTTTTCAATGACATCACGGTTACTATTTACGGATAAATCCTCTTGGGCATGAACGACTGTGTTCAAACCCAAGAATAAAATGAAGAAGCCTCTTTTAATTTTCATGATTTTTTTTCATCTATATAAGGTATTTTAAAAGGACGTACTCATCTCGCCCTATTCTTGCCCACGGCTTTGTTTTGCCCAAAGGTTGGCAATCACACCACAGACCATCAACTGAATTTGGTGAAAGATCATAATCGGTAAAACTATCATCCCCATCGGCTGCCCAATAAATAAAATTTGTGCCATGGGCACGCCGCTCGCCAAGGTTTTTTTAGAACCACAAAAGAAAATCGTCTTTTGATCAGCTCGGCTAAAGCCCAACCAACGTGGCACATATAACGCCAATAACATAATAATCGTTAATAGAACTGAGCACGCCACAATCAATAGGAATAAGGTCATACCACTCACTTGATGCCATAGCCCTGCCACCACTGCACTACTGAATGCACCATAGACCACCATCAAAATTGAGCCCTGATCAAATACCTTCACGATTTTTGGCATTTTCTTCATATAAGGAAACACCCAAGGACGGAGGAGCTGCCCTAAAATGAAGGGAATGAGTAATAACAGCGTAATTTGAATAATAGATGCTGTCGGATCGTAGTTATGTTGTGACTGGCCGAGAATAAAATAGGCCACCATCACTGGGGTAATAAACATACCAATAATATTTGAAAATGATGCACTACAGACTGCACCAGCAACATTACCCTGTGCTACCGAAGTAAATGCAATGGAAGACTGTACTGTCGAAGGTAAAAAGCACATAAACAAAAAGCCCCAATACAACTCTTGCCCTAACATCGGCACGAGGATTGGTTTCGCCATTAAACCCAATAATGGAAATAATGCAAAGGTAAAAGCAAAAACTAAAGCATGTAACTTCCAATGCATTATGCCTTCAACCACAGCCTCACGAGATAACTTTGCACCATGGAGGAAAAATAAAATGGCAATTGCAGCCGTGGTAATATAGCCAAAGATTTCTGCAGCTTGACCACTAACAGGCAAAAAAGTCGCAAGTATGACCATTACAAAAAGTAGAATGGTAAAACGATCCAAAGCCAACATTTTCAGCATAACAACATCCTGTACAAATTTCCCTTTAAAGCTCATCGGCAAAAAAAATGCCCAATAAGCTAAATTTACCATTGAGTAAATTTCATCTTACTGGGCCATATAAATAAAGCCAGCTTTTCTCCGATATATTCATTATTTTAAACGTTGATAGTGAGCTCAACGCAAAAAAAATTATAAATAAGAATATTCAGCATTACATATGACTTTAAATGAATAATTGCAGATTAATTATTTCGTGCATTTGAGTCTTGTTGGATCAACTCAATTTTATAGCCATCTGGATCTTCAACAAAGGCAATGACGGTCACACCACCTTTCATTGGTCCTGCTTCACGTACCACGTTTCCGCCACGTGCTTTAATTTCTTCACAAGCCTTGTAGGCATCATCTACTGCAATAGCAATATGGCCATACGCATTTCCCAACTCATAACTATCTGTATCCCAGTTATGCGTTAACTCGAGTACAGTATGATTTTCTTCATCACCATAGCCCACAAATGCCAAAGTAAAACGACCTTCTTCATAATCACGCTTACGAAGCAAAGTCATACCGAGTACTTCAGTATAGAACGCCAATGAACGCTCTAAATTGCCTACACGTAACATGGTATGCAGCATGCGCATAATCGAGTTTCCTAAATCTATCATTATGTTTGAATACTATAGGGATTTAACATACAAAGTTCAATTTAAGTCTAGAACGCATATACCCACTTATTTCAAATATCCTCGCCTTAAATCATAAATTTGCTTAGGCTATTTAACAGCTTAGAATAAAAAAGCCCACTCAAACTGAATAGGCTTTTTTTAATTCAAATTGAATTATGAATTAAATTTTTGTTCATGTTCTCTCAATAGTTTGGCGACCCAAACCACTAAAATTAAAATAGGAATACCAATTAGAGTTGTCATCAAGAAAAAGTTCGGATAGCCGATATTGGTCACAATCGTACCTGAGTAACCGCCTAAAATTTTAGGGGTTAAAGTCATTAATGAACTAAAGATGGCATATTGAACGGCTGTGAAAGAAACACTGGTTAAACTCGATAAAAATGCGATAAACGCCGCGCCTGCAAGACCAGAAGCCAAGTTATCAACAATAATCGCGAAATATAACCAAAGCGAACTATAAGGCTTAATAACCTTTCCTTTGATGTCCACATTCTGTTCAGCACTTGCCAAATTAATCGGTTGAATATCAACACCAAGCACACCTGACATATTGGCTGATGTATTCACTTGATATGTTAAATCGACACTCTTTTTCACTACATCATTTTCTAGTAGTTGAGCCGTTAATGTTTTTTGCTTTGCTGTTTCGAACGCTTGACCTGGAATTGCAGCACTAAAAACACCAGTTTTATCAAGCTTCGCATCGAACGGTTTAGCATCCAAAATAATTTGAATTTTTTGATTCTCTTTTAACTCGCCTGCCAAGTATTGTCCACGGACCACGATACTATTTGCAGTCTCTTGAGCTGAAATCGTGTTATCTGAAGTCACTGGCAGCAACATCATTGCTGAGTTTGAAAAAGAATTATTCAGATACGGCAAACTCACCTGTACTGGATGTTGATTCTTCGACTGATAATCCGCACTGACCTGAATATTTTGATCAGCTGCCAAGACTGCTTTTGGAATTTGAACTGCCCAAGCTCCCGTGTCATCCGGCGTCGCTGTATATTGCTGCCCTGCTACATTAACAATAACATCACTCAATGGCTGACCTGATTTGACCAAACCGATAAAAATCAAGTTTGTTGAACTTGCTAAAATCGCACCAACAAACATCAATTTCATAATGTTCATGCGCTGCGCTAGCAAACCGCCAAGGAAGCCGCCAACCAAGCTAAAAATCACACCATAGACTTTTACAGCTTCGGCAATCTGCTCTTTGGTGAAGTTTAAATCTTGATAAAACACATTAGAAATGACGCCGGCGATAATATCGGAAATACGGTAAAAACCAATAAGTAACAACAACACTAAAGCCAGTTTTAGACCATAACGCTTAAAGAAATCTGCAACTGGATTAACCCAAGTTTCAAATGCCATCTGCTTATTTACAGCACCCGATTTCACTAAAACAGAACCGACACCAAAAGCAACCACAGCTGAACCAATAAAGCGTACAGCCTCTAAACAGAACAAGGCGAATGAGTCTGAAATTTGCCACTGCTCTTTCAAGCTTTCAACCGCTACACCTGAATAGATATAACTCAAGACAAAGGCAACCACCGCAGCAAAGAATACAGCGACTAAACGATAATAGTCGGTCCGTTTATAATGCTTTTGTACACGGTCAACTTGCGGCTCACGTATCGATAAAGTTGTGATAATACCGATAGCCATCACAGCAGCCATTGCAAGGTAAGTATATTTCCAAGCTTCATAAATATAGTTACCTTTGGCCGTGCCTAAATATGCAGCCAAAAATAACGCCCCTGCACCTGCCACGATCATGCCGATACGATAACCTGCATTATAGGTCGAAGCTAAAACGGTCTGCATTTCAGTTTCAGCCAACTCGATACGATAAGCATCAATCACAATGTCTTGCGTTGCGGCAGAAAAACCTAGTAATACGGCTCCAGCAGCCATTTGGTAAATATAGCTTTGTCCTAAAGCTGGGTCTGAAAATGCCATGATACAAATTGCACAGATAATGAGAACTTGAGCGATCAACAACCATGCACGGCGCCGTCCGAGTTGTTTGGTTAAAAATGGCACAGGTAACTCATCAATTAATGGCGCCCAAACAAACTTAAACGAATAGCCAAGCGCTGCCCAACTAAAAAAAGTCACTGCACTTTTATCAATTCCTGCTTCACCTAACCAAAGCGATAAACTGGAAAAGATCAGTAAAATTGGGATACCGGCCGAAAAGCCAAGAAAAAGCATAATCAGCGCACGTCGGTCTAAAAATGCAGTAAAAGCAGATTTCCATCCTGAAGCTTGTGTTGTCATGACTCAGTTATTTTTGTCAAAATCGAATGTTGCTATTCAAGCGCTTAATGACAACGGTTTCAACAACATTTATGAAATCATTGTTTTATTTTATCGATATTTCGCATGCTGTTGCTTGATCTTTGGCATTAAACCTGTATACCTTAATTACATATCTCTATTCTTTAGTTTTTTGGATTCAACAGTGACCCAGCGACTTGAACAAATTCACTCTTCTTTATCAACCACCATTAATGAAACCAACACAAAAAACTTAGCAGAAACAGTAACGACACTAAAGAGTGCTTTTGATCAACCCGAAATACAGAATACTTTAACTAAAACCCAGTTGCAGCCGCTTCAGCTGACGCATACGCCTGAGCTTAAAAAAATACCGACGTCTACCAAGCGGATCAAACCACTCAATGACTTTTTAGGACAAGATCGTGCCCGTGCTTCGGTTGAAGCTGGCATTGCATTGCCCTATTCAGGCTATAACATTTTTGCTGTAGGTACCGCAGGCTTAGGTAAGCGCACCATGATTAAGCGCTTATTACAACAACACGCTAAAAATATGCCAACGCCTTCAGACTGGGTGTATGTCAATAATTTCAAGTTTCCGCGTGAACCGATTGCGCTGAAACTTCCTTCTGGTCAAGCGACAAAATTCCAAACGTTATTACATCAAAGTTGGCAAACTATATTAAAACAGCTTGAACGTCGCTTCACCGCAGAAACCTATCACAATCGCATTGAAATGATTCGCCAACATGCTGGTGATGAACAACATCTTGCTTTAGTTGAATTAACCCGAGAAGGTGAAGAGCTCGATCTTAAACTGATTTCTCAGGATGATGATCATTGTTTCGTTCCCGTGCATTTGGTCGATAACAAATACCAAGAAATGTCCAAAGAAGACATCAATGCTTTAAGCAGCAAACAACGTGCTGAAATTGCGTCAAACGTCCGTTATATGGATAAAAAACTTGAACGTCTTGGTCTACATCTTGGTGATCTTGAAGATGACGCACGCGATAAAGTTCAGGTTTTAAACCGTGAAATTGCTAAACAAGTCGTCATGCCGCGTATTGATGTAATTCAAAATAAATTCAGCATGGTTGAAGGCTTGGAAGATTATCTGAAGCAATATGCAGATGACATCATTCAAAATGTTGAGTTTGTGCTTGAGCAAGAAGAAGATGACTTTACACCTGGCCTATTTAACCGCGTGCCATCTCGCTACCAAGCTAACATTATCGCCTCACACAAACCAAATGCTGGTGCGCCAGTTATTTTTGAAGATTTCCCAACCCATTACAATTTGCTAGGTCATGTCGAACAACTGACCCAAAATGGCACCATCACCACAGACTTTACGTTAATCCGTCCTGGTGCATTGCATAAGGCCAATGGTGGATTCCTCATCTTGGAAGCTGAACAACTTTTAGAGCAGCCTTATGCATGGCAAGGTCTAAAACGTGCATTAAAGTCAGGACATTTAAAGCTGTCTTCACTTGAACATATGCTTACATTGACAGGCAGTATTTCGATTGAGCCTGAAGCTATTGATTTAAATATCAAAGTGATCCTGCTTGCTGAACCTGATATTTATTACGATATTTTAGAACTCGAACCAGAACTGGGCAGTGTCTTTAAAATTCGTGCCGATTTTACCGATACATTACAACGTAATGACATTAATGAGCAGGCATATATGCAGCTGATTGCTGACTATGTGCAAACTGACAAACTTCTGCCGTTTGACCGTACGGCACTTGCTGCACTGTTAACTGATTCAAGTCGTCAAGCTGAAGATCAAAGCTCTTTGTCATTACATGCCCTCACCTTAGGTGATTTGATTCGTGAAGCACATCATCATGCAGCACTTGCTGGCGATAAAATGGTGACAGAAACACATATCAACACCGCTCTTGATCATCGTAAATACCGTCTAGGCTACTTACGTGAATTGTATTGGCAAGATCTCAGTCGCGGTACACAGTTAATCGAAACCAAAGGTCATCGATTCGGGCAGATCAACGCCCTCTCTGTGATTCAATATGCAGATGTTGAATTTGGTTTACCGTCACGCTTAACGGCTTCGGTTTATCAAGGCGGCGGCGATATTTTAGATATCGAGCGTAGTGTAGAACTTGGTGGTTCTTTACATGCCAAAGGCGTCCTATTGATGTCGAGTTTCTTAAAGGCACACTTTGGTCGTGAACAAATTTTACATTTCTCTGCTGCCCTTGCCTTTGAGCAAAGCTATGGCCAAGTAGATGGCGACAGCGCAACTGTTGCAGAGCTTTCAGCTCTTATTTCCGCTATTAGCCAATTACCGATCGATCAATCTTGGGCAATCACTGGCTCAATGAACCAATTGGGTCAAGTTCAACCGATTGGTGGTGTAAATGCCAAGATTGAAGGCTTCTATGATGCATGTAAATTACAAGGGCTAACAGGCAAGCAAGGTGTGATTATTCCACGCCAAAATATGCAGCACTTAATGTTACGCAAAGATGTGATTGAAGCTGTGCAACAAGGTCAATTCCATATTCACGCCATAGATACCATTGATCAAGCATTAGAAATTTTGATGGCGCGTCCAGTAGGCACTCTTGATAAAAAAGGTCGTTATAGCAAAGGCTCAATCTACGCTGCTGTCATGGAGCAACTTGAGTACTGGCAAGCGATTGAAGACGGTGCTGAGTTTGAGGAAGAAGAGCCAAAGAAAAAGAAAAAAAAGAAGAAGTCAAAAAAGAATAAAGATAAAAAGGCAAAGAAGTCTGAAGCTCAAGACAGTACTGCTAAAAATGGGATTGCTGAAAACGAGCAACGTGTTGAAGAAAGTCCGACTGAAGACAATCCGTCATAAATCTTCGATGAGTTTATTCATTTGTTGATTTTTCCACCACCCTTTGTGCTTTAAATGCGTATGGGGATGGTGGAAAAACGCATAAACCACGACTTTTTTGATAAATAAGTCATAAAAAAAGCGCCTTAAAGGCGCTATTTTTATCTGTATCCAATGATCAAAATCATCAAATACACATCCAATTAAGCTTCAGGAGCTGGGCTATATTGTTCAACTAAAGGTTGTAATTCACCTTTTTGGAACATATCAAGCATAATGTCGCTACCACCGATCAACTCACCATTGATCCATAATTGTGGGAAAGTCGGCCAGTTTGCAATTTGTGGAAGAGTTGCGCGAATATCTTGATTTTCAAGAATATTTACATAAGCAAACGGACGACCAATTTGACTGAGCGCTTCTACTGCACGCGCAGAGAAACCACACTGTGGAAACTGTGGAGTGCCTTTCATGTAAAGTAGAACTGCGTGTTTAGCAATTTGGTCACGAATTAACGCTTCTGTATCGCGTGCTTGTTCAGTCATTGATATATCCTCAATAAATCTGCTTCGCATTATACCCAAAACTGAGTAAAACAATATGACTAAAGCAATATTTCACGTTTTATTTACATTTCAGCTTTTCAAGTGAGTCATATTTTGCTTATATAGACCTCTTGATGCTCATATATATATGGCGTCTCCTCTATATTATTTCAATCACCTGACAAATTAGAGTTAGTCATGAATAACATTACCCTTGCCCCAGTACAAACTGATCAACCATCGCACTTGATGCCAGTATTTGGCCGCCAACCGATCAGCTTTGTCCGAGGTCAAGGTGCTCACCTGTATACCGCAGATGGCACAGAATACTTAGACGCACTGACAGGGATCGCTGTTTGTGGTTTAGGTCACTCACATCCTGCAATTACAGCTGCAATTGCTGAACAGGCAGCGACCCTCATTCATACCAGTAACTTATTTGAAGTGCCTTGGCAAACGGCTGCTGCGCAAAAATTAGCTGAAGTTGCGGGTATGGAAGAAGTTTTCTTCTCAAATAGTGGTGCAGAATCAAATGAAGGTGCAATCAAAATTGCACGTAAATTTGGTCATATGCAAGGTGTCGCAACACCAAAAATTATCGTTGCTGATCATTCTTTCCATGGTCGTACCATGGCAACCTTATCTGCAACAGGTAACAAAAAAGTTCAAGAAGGCTTTGGCCCATTGGTTGAAGGTTTTATCCGTGTACCTTTCGGTGATATCGAAGCGATTGAGGAAGCGGCGATTCACCACCCTGACATCGTAGCGATTTTGGTTGAGCCGATCCAAGGTGAAGGTGGTGTAAATACTGCACCTCAGGGTTTTAGCTACCTAGAAGAAATTCGTCGTATCTGTAACCAGCACAACTGGTTAATGATGCTTGATGAAGTGCAAACAGGTAATGGTCGTACAGGTAAATACTTTGCGTATCAACACACTAATATTGTTCCTGATGTGCTAACTACAGCTAAAGGTCTGGGTAATGGCTTCCCTATCGGCGCAGTCATGACTCAAGGTCGTGGTGTTGGCGTTTTAACAGCGGGTAACCACGGTTCAACTTATAGCGGTACAGCATTAGGTTCACGTGTGGTTTATACCGTGATTGATACCATTCAAAAAGAAAACCTTGTTGAAAATGCTGCAAATATGGGGGCGTATCTTGTTGAGCAATTCACAGAGCAACTTTCAGAGCAAAACGTGACTGTTCGTGGTTTTGGTTTGATGGTCGGCATTGAATTACCAAAAGCATGTGGCGAACTTGTGAATATTGCACGTGATGAGCATCACTTGATTATTAACGTAACAGCAGGCTCTGTGATTCGTTTATTACCTACGCTGAACATCAATAAAAAACAAGCGGATATCTTGATTGAACGCATTGTTAAAATGGTGAAAAACTTTCTAGCGTAATTTGTGCCGAAAGTAAAAAAAGCCGCTGATTGCGGCTTTTTTTATATCTTTTTAAACCTTTTTTGTTTTTATGAGGCTTCTTGGTATACACGTCCGCCTGGTAATTGACTGAAATACAATTTTAATGCATCTAGGCAACGATGAATTTTAGTAGGCTGTTGATCACGTTTAGACATCACCGCATATAGAGTAAATGATGGTAAACGCCATTCTGGTAAAACTTCAACAAGAGAACCGTTTAATAAGTCTTTTTGCGTATCTAGATATAATATTCTTGCAATGCCATGTCCTTGTTGACACATTGCTTTTGCAGCAAATACATTATTTGTTGTAAATCGGGAGTGCACATCCAATGCAACCTGCTCTTTAGTCACTGCATTTTCAAATGCAAAATGCTGAAAGTTTTTAACCAAATTTATTTGAACCATATCATGATTTTGTAAATCTTCTGGTCGTGTAATTAAACTGGTTTGGTTGATATAGCTTGGTGCTGCAACGAGAACTTGTTCAACATGTGCCAATGGCACCACATGAAACTGTTGATCATCAATTTTTGAACTCATGCGTAGCGCAATATCAATGCGGCCATCAATTAAGTCGATATATTGATTATCTGCTTCTAGATGAACGGATAAACCGCGATGTGCCGACATCCAATGTGACAATGCAGGAATCACATGATTCGCACAAATTTCTGGTGTCGATGCAATACGTAATTCACCGACTAAGTCGTCACGAAGTTCATTGATACGAATTTTGCCGCGCTCTGCGGCAGATAGCATCTCTTGGCAACTATGAAAAAAAGCTTGTCCAGCTTCTGTCAAACTTAACTTACGTGTTGAACGATGTAAAAGAATGACTTCCATATCCTGCTCTAGTGAGCGGATTTGCTGACTCACGGCACTCGTGGTAATACCTAACTCACGAGCAGCACCGCTAAACGAATTTTTTTCCACAACGCAAGCAAAGACACCCATTGCTCGAAGTTGATCTAACATAAATTTCCCTCATAAACTTATGAGAAGCTTCATCTTTCGATAAAAGCAACTCATTGTATTATACGGGGATATTTTGCTTTTGCATTATATATTTAATTATTTGGTAAAACTGAAGTTGGATTGATTGGTTTACCATCTAAACGCACCTGAAACTCAAGCATCGTACGGTTTGTACCCGATGAACCCATCTCACCAATTTGCTGCCCTGCTTTCACAGTATCGCCACTTTTGACATTCATTTTACTGTTATGTGCATATGCAGTGATATAGCCATTAATGTGCTTCACCAAAATTAAATTGCCGTACTCTTTAAGACCATCGGCGGCATAGACCACTTGACCATCAGCTGCTGCAAAAATAGGATCACCTGTATTACCTGCGTAACGTGTTCCTTTCACATTCGATGCTAAGTTATAGCCTTGTAATACCGTAGGACGTGATACTGGACTCACCCAACGTAAACTTGAAGAACTGACCACTGGCGTTGGAACTGTAGTTCGCGTCACTGTCGATGGAGTGGTTGAAGCTTGAGTCACGGGCGCTGTTTGCGTTGGCATTGCAATCGTTTGGCGTTGAATTGGTGCCGCTTGAGTCATGGCTTGCGTAGACGTTGTACGACGTGAGCCGCCATTTTTAAGGCGAATGGATTGTCCAACATAGATGCGATAAGGCTGCGCAATATCGTTCATTTCTGCAATGCTGACATAGCTCAAACCATAGCGAGCGGCAATGCCACTTAAAGTATCTCCCGAACGAACTGTATAATAATCCGGAGCAGTCGCATAACGGGTCGCATTATTAATTTGTGGTTTTGACGCACAGCCAGTCATGACCAAAGTCGTAACAACCGCAGCAGATAAAACAAGGGTCTTAAATAATGCTGCAGGAGCGGCAATAACGCGATATTGTGACACCAGGGACATCATCTTCCTCACTAATAATTCAAATATAGTCATTATGAATGGGCTAAGATTAGCAAAAATCCACTCTAAAAAAGTTGCGGCATAACCATTTTCACAAAGTTATAACATTAATACTTAAGATTTAGATAACTCTGCGTGTAAGTTATTCAAAATCTCATAGTTTGTAGCATCCATTTGTATAGGCGTTACACTGACATAACCATTTGCAACTGCAAAGAAGTCTGATTCGATATGCGTTAAGCCTTTCTTAGGCTCTGCCACTGCCTCGCCTGCCAATCCAATCCAATAGACTTGACGACCACGCGGGTCTACATGACTGGTAATCGGTTTGGACTGTAAACGTCTTCCTTGATAGGTCACTTTGGTGCCTTGAAGTTCAGCAACATCTGGAATATTAATATTAAAAATATGTCGTGCAGGTAGCGCGGGTAGTCCATTGGCAATAAAATCATGCACCCATTGCGCGGCGACTGCATAATCTTCTGGGTTATTATAACTACGCACATTTGGCCCAGCCAAAGAGACGGCTAGCGCAGGTTGTTTCATTAAACGGCCTTCAAATGCCGCACCCACTGTCCCTGAATACAGCACATCATCACCCAGATTTGCGCCACTATTGATTCCACTCACCACCAGATCAAATTCGAAGTCGAACAAGCCATTCATTGATAAATACACACAGTCCGCAGGTGTACCATTTACCGCCCACATATTCGGTGCAATTTCGACAGGTCGTAATGGTCGATCTAAAGTTAAAGCACTTGAAAAACCGCTGCGTTCGCTTTCAGGCGCCACGATCACCACACGACCGAGAGGACGCAATGCATGTGCTAAAGCTTGGATACCGGGAGCAAAAACGCCATCATCATTGGCAATTAAAATATTCACAACTAAATTTCCATTACTAAAAAATTAAAAATGACTCGCAAGAACATTTTATTGAAATATATGAATAATTATATATATTTACATTTCAACATCCAGCATAAATGTGTGTGTACAAAATGAATAAAACCGTAGCACTTCGTGGTTTATTGGGCTTTGCTCTAGCAGCTTGCATGACTCAAACTGTGGTCGCAGACAATGACTTCACTCAAGAAGAAGCCAATACCATCGTAAAAGAAGACATTGCATCTGCACAAGTCATGTTAGAAGTATGCCCTGCGATTATTGGTCAAAATGCAAAATTTGATGCCAACATTCAAGCACTCACTAAAACATATCTTGCTGATTATTCTGATAAATCAATGACATTAGAAAAACTACAGTCTGACAGCGAATATAAATCAGTTCTTGAAGAAGCGCGTCAAGCTGCTAAAGAAACTGATAAAGCTGAGCAAAAATCAGTTTGTGATGACGTTTTAAGTTATGAAGGTTAATTGATCATTCAGCTTTGGACGTCCTCTAAATAGGTTAGTCCTTATTGCATCAAACCTGCCAAAAAAAGGATGAAGCCTTATAGCCTCATCCTTTTTTCTTTCACAATGTATTGATTTTTAAACAGCTTCAATACAATTTTCTACTGATCTCTACCAGAAATACGATTAAGCTAAGCAAATAAATTTTAGCTATTTGATATCTTTTAGGTTATTTAACAGGTTATTTAAATGAAAAACTCCTTTGTAAAATCTCTTTGTGCCCTTAGTCTTTCTGCTTTTGCTTTCACTACCTTGTCTGCACATGCCGCAGATGAAAAAATTGAAGTTACCCCTACACCTCAAGTGACTACTCAAGAACTTGCAGCTATCTATGTACTATCTGAAGTCTGCCCAAAACTGGTGAATGACAAAGATCAACCAAAGTTTGAAGCGGGTTATGCAAAATTAGCTAAAGAATATATGCCGAATGAAAAGAACCCAGTAAATGCTTTACAGCAACTCAGCAAACAAAAAAGTTTTAAAGATGCTTTAAAAGAAGCGCAGTCTGATGCGAAGAAAGCTGGCGATAAGAAAAATGGTGCGATTTGCAAAGAATTGACTGCTTACAGCAAATAATACCAATTGGTTACAATACTTTTAAAATAAGCGCTTGCACCCCATAGCAGTCCGCCTAGCTTTGTCCTAAAATGCTAGGCTCTTTGTGCTTATACCTAAGTTATTGGAACCACCCAGAATGACCCGAAAAACCGCCCTTGCCGCATTACTACTTGCACCTAGTTTTTCATTCGCGGCAACTGTCCTTTCTGCACCACCTGAATTAAATAATAAATCTTATGTGCTGATGGACTATGAGACAGGGCAAATCCTTGCTTCTAAAAATGAAAACGAAAAATTAGCTCCTGCTTCAATGACAAAAATGATGACCAGTTACATCATTGAGCAAAAGTTATTAAGCGGTGAACTAACTGAAAATGAAAAAGTACGTATGAATGAGTCGGCTTGGTGTCGCGGCAGCAGCACTGAGTCATGTATGTACGTTCCGCTCAACGGTACTGCAACTGCATTAGAAATGTTACGTGGCATTATCATTCAGTCGGGTAATGACGCTTCTAAAGCTATGGCAGAACATATTGCTGGCAATGAAGGCACCTTTGCCCACATGATGAACCAAGAAGCGAAACGTATTGGCATGGTGAATACTCAATTCATCAATGCGACAGGTATGCCAGCTGAAGGTCATTTCTCGACTGCCAAAGATATGGCGACTCTTGCGCAACATATCATTCATGACAGTTCAAAATACTATCCGATCTACTCTGAAAAAGAATTTACGTTCAATGGCATTAAGCAAGGCAACCGTAATGCCCTGCTTTATACTGACCCAAGTGTAGATGGTTTAAAAACTGGTCATACTGAAGAAGCTGGCTACTGCTTAACGACTTCAGCTAAACGTGGTCCTTTACGTTTAATTTCAGTGATCTTTGGTGCGCCAAGCATGAACGAACGTGCATCTCAAACACGTGAAATTTTAGCTTGGGGTTATGCAAACTTTGAAACTGTAAAAGTTCAACCTGCTAAACAAGTGCTTGCAAAAGCAAAAGTTTGGTACGGTAAAGACAATGAAGTTCAAGTAGGTCTAGCTGAAAACTTTAACGTGACGATGCCTAAAGGCGAAGCGAACGCCATTAAAACTCAATTGGTTGTTCAACCTAAATTGACTGCTCCTTTAAAACAAGGTCAAGTGGTTGGTAAATACGTTGCAACGCTTAATGGCAAAGTCATTGCTGAAAAACCACTTGTCGCTCTACAAAATGTCGAAGAAGCTGGTTTCTTTGCAAAAATGATTGATCACATCAAACAATTCTTTAGTAACTTATTCTAAATTTGATGAAAACTCGATATTAAGACTAAAGTGAAAGCATCTAGATTTCGGTCTAGGTGCTTTTTTATTTTATACTGCCTAAAAACCTGTAGATGACTTTCCTATGAGCCAAAACATTCGCCCTTATTTAGACACTGTTCCACGTATTGCTGACTCTTGCTATATCGATGAAATGTCAGTCTTGATTGGCGATGTTGTATTGGCTGAAAATGTTTCGGTTTGGCCATTTGCTGTGATTCGTGGTGATGTAAACCATATTCGTATTGGTAAAAACTCTAATGTGCAAGATCACTCAATGTTGCATGTGAGTCATAAAAAAGCCGATAAACCTGAGGGTTCTCCACTGATTATTGGTGAAGATGTGACAATTGGTCATCATGTGAAATTACACGGTTGTACCATTGGTAATCGTGTTTTAGTCGGTATAGGTACGATTATTTTAGATGATGTAATTGTTGAAGATGATGTGATGATTGGTGCTGGTTCACTTGTTCCACCAAATAAGGTTTTGGAAAGTGGTTATTTATATGTGGGCAGTCCAGTCAAAAAAGTCCGCCCCCTAACCGATAAAGAAAAAGCATTTTTACCGTATTCAGCGCAGAATTATGTGAAGGTGTCGGGGAATTATAAATAAAATAGATTTTATTTAGGTTAATTTTTATTAAAGCATTATTTCAATGCTAAAAATTTATTTATTGTTTTGCACCTAAAATGCATATATTAGAATAGATCTCTTTCATAAATCAAAAAACGATCTTCTTTTTGGTTAATATTTGCACTCCGGATTTCTTAGCATTCGTGCATAATCTGCGGATGAAATACATCGATTCAAACAAGCTTTCTGATCCTCAGTTCAAGCGATACACAGGCATCTCATGGTCAACTTT